>CAJUSJ010000009.1:32159-72080 GCA_910588865.1 uncultured Lachnospiraceae bacterium | reverse complement strand
AGAGAAGGGGTATAAACTATATGAGAAATATTTTGTTTCTCAAAAAGCAATTGAGAAAATTATTTATGCCCTGGATCATGAGTTTTCAATTGGAAGAAAGTCAGAAAAGCAGATAGCTAACGATTTTCATATTTCAGTTGAAGCCCTTACAGAGCTAATAGAAGAACAGGGATATATTGTTAAGTTCCATACAGACGTATCAAAGGAGTGGGAATCAGAGAGAAACATGATAGCTCTTACTGATGATGCGAGCGTAATTGACCCAGCAAGCATTATTGATATTAACCGATGTAGCCAAGGAGATTTTTTGGAGATTCCTTCTGTCAACATTATTATAGCAAAGAAGCTTATTGATTACAGAGAAAGTAAGGGAGGGTTTTCTTCTATAGATGAATTTGTGCAGATGGCGCAGATCAAACCACATATGATAGAAAAGATCAGAGGTATGGTGACTTGTGGAACATATGTTGTTCCAGAGCAGAAAGATGGTAATCTAGAATCGAAACGAAAGGTGCGGCTAATAGGACGGGTTGTAGAATACTAATTGGGAGGCTGAAATGTCTTTTAATATTTTTATGGTTCCAGTGTCATTGGCTTTGCGTGTTGTAATGGGAGAGGAAGGATTTAATAGCTGGGTGCGATCAAAACAAAATAGAATGAGGACATCTATAAAAAAGGAAAATGAATTAGAGCATATCGTAGGAAGGGCTGGTTATGACTTTATCCCATATAGTACGTTCCGAAAGACACATTTTGCCAACACATTTTTTATTTGGGAGAAGGAAGGAGATAATTGGACAGCTGTTTTTTCCACATATGATAAAGAAGAAGAGGTTCAACTTGTGACCGAAAAATTAAATCGAGTTGCGGGAAAAAATATATTTAGAGCCTCTATGAATATTGGACGACAGCAAAAAGAGGAGAATAACACTTATCCAACAAATTTTACAGATAAAACAGTCCTAAAAAAAGCTTTATCAGAAGCAGATATTCCATATTATGAAGAAGTCAATAAACTTGTTTGTACTATAAATGGTTGTAGAATGGAATTGGTTCGGGAGAATAAAAGTTATTATGAAGTTAGAATTATAACTAACCAAAATTTTAATAAATCTATGATCTATTTAAATATGTTGGATGAAGAATATAAAAAAATTGTGCAAACAGAAACTTATCAGAATATAATGAAAAAAGTCAATGAATCTTCGGATATGGAGGTAGAAAATGAATATCTTGAAGAAGATTCAGTGGTACTAGTTGTAAAGTGTATCGAAAATAGGGCCTGACGGTTATAGACAGGTCGATTCTTCACCTTCTAGCCGGAACACAAGGATCGGCCTGTTCAGCTTTCTGTTCGGGGAGAAGGGCAAGAAAGAGTGGGCATTGCTGCTGTGTCTATACAAAACCCGACTGGGATATTCGGCTTTATCCCCCGGTGTCTAGGGGAATCAATAAATATAAAATTTACAATCGCTGCACTTCCTGTGAAAGGGTAAGCAAACATACTCAACGATTACCGTCTTCATAATATGGTCTATGGGAGGTTCTAAAGTTATGCTCTCAATTAGTTTCTTTCACTGCAATATCAGGCACACTGATGCCCCGCTTATTCTTTTCTCACTTTTCCACTTGACAGCTTCTATTTTGGACTTTACCCATCTACTTTCCGAGGGTACTCTAGAGCTGTTATTCCTTCACAGATTCAGAAGGGGCAGGCTCGTGGTGGTTCTGGGAGAGTTTAGAAACAATTTTATGATGATCTTAATTTTTCCTAACAAAAGAACAAAGTGACGAAAATTTCTCATTCGGATTTCTATATTGGCTATGAGAACTTTCCAACTCCGCTTTACTTGCATAGCATGTATTGTATGTCATTTTCTGCCTTGTAATCCGCCAGCATTGCTCAATAGGGTTGGGGTCTGGTGAATAAGGCGGCAAGAACAGTAACATAAGCTTGTCGTGGATATCCTGGCCAGTTCTTGAGGGGAGAGTTTCACAGGCCACCCTGTCTGTTTCCTTGTGCGGAGGGCATCGAAGCCTTTTTCATCAGCGATCTTTACCTATGACAATATTCGCTGAGAAAGGATGGGCTAAGCCCTCCAAGAACGAGGCTAACAAGTTCCACTTTATGCTGGAATTTCACGTCATCTGTTGTGTTGATGATCATTTGTCCTTCTGCCAGAAGCTGTCTGGGGTCTGTTTTGTATTGACGTTTAGGCATAAGTTTACTCTTCCTGCCTGAGTTTTATCCCATAGCTCTCCATAAATGTAAGTACAATTATTTATGTCGTTTACATAAATTGCCCGATTTGTCGGAAAACTAATAATATTAGAAATATATAATCTGCAAAAGCTTATTGACAGAATATTCTGTAAAATATCTATGAGAAAGAGATAATTTCCTTCTAATCATTTCCATATAATGCCATTTTATCACACATGAAAGAAAATTTCTACTCTTTTTCCTTGAATAAAATCCTAAAATGTATTTTTTTATTCATATTTTGGATAGTTTTTGACTGAAAGCAGGATTTTTTGGATGGATTCATGGTCAAATTTATGGTCAAGTCCATAGTTAAAATTTTTCGGGAAAATCGGCTTAAACGTAGGATGTTCCCCAATGTTGAGATGGTTTTTTTGGTGGTCAAATCTGTGGTCAAACGATCTTGAGAGGGCGGTACTAAGCGGAGATTTGCCTTATTTTCGCGGATTATATATATCTGTGAAGCTGGAGGCGCGACATACAAGGGAATTCGCGGCAATGCCGCTTAAGGTTTTTTAGGGAGAAAGCTTCCAGGGAACCATAAAATGATACACCGTCAAAACACCAAAGGTTAGCGGGGAGCAATCTGTGTATCATGTAAAATAAGGGGCAGGAAAGGGGGAGTGTGTGATGGCATTTTCGCTAAGAAAAAAGGCGGCAGGCTTGCCGTGGTTCCAGTATGACGGATAGGAATCAAAGGAGGATAAGCATGATATATGTTATGAAAAAAAGACTTGCGCAAGTGCTGGCGGTAGCTCTTGTGGCAACGTCTTTGGGACCGACTGGCCTGACGGCATCTGCAGCTACTCTGATGGCGGAAGAGGCGGATCCGAAATCCGATGAAGGGGTTATGGGTCAGAAAGACGCGGCTACCGATGCGGAAGAGGAGTCTGGGATTCTGACCTTGGCCGAGGAGAACAGGGCGGACACTTCCGGTATTTGTGGAAAAGATGGAGCTGGCAGTATGATATGGAGCCTGGTTGATGGGGTTTTGACCATTAGCGGAGAGGGCGAGATGGAGGACTATGGTACTGACAGCGGCGGGGGCATGGAGATAGCGCCCTGGCGGATAACAGCCGATGACATTACAGAAGTAAAGATTGAAGAAGGGGTTACTTCTATTGGGGAATTTGCGTTCTATCAATGCGGTTTTAGTAAGATAGAAATTCCGGAATCGTTGGATTCCATTGGCAGGGGAGCATTTATGGAGTGCGGGAGCTTGGAGAACGTGGAATTGCCTGAAGGGCTTACCAGCATTGGAACAGAGGCTTTTTATGACTGCGGCAATTTGAGAGGAATCACAATTCCAGGCGGAGTCACTACTATCGGAGTTTGGACATTTGGAGAATGCGTAAGCTTGGAGAGCCTGGAATTGTCTGAGGGGCTTATCAGCATCGAAGATAGTGCGTTTTGTGGCTGTTCAAATTTAGTTAGTGTCAAGATTCCCAATAGTGTTGAGACGATTGGAATCTCCGCGTTCCAGGGCTGCGAAAAGGTAAAGAGTTTTGTACTCCCGGAGTCGCTTACATCTTTGGGAGAAAACGTGTTTTCGGGTTGCATGGCGCTGGAAACGATCACCATTCCGGAGACGATTACCTTTATCCCCTCAATGGCATTTTGGGACTGTGGTTTGACCGATATTGATATTCCAGATACCGTTACCGGAATAGGGAGTGAGGTATTTGGGAACTGTCACAGTTTAGAGAAAATCAAACTTCCAAGCGGGCTTGAAAGCATAGGAGACAATGTATTCTTTAATTGTGTTAGTCTCCGTGAGATCTCCTATGACAAGAACTATAGCGATTGGCTGGCAATTGAGAAAGGTGAGCCGAATGATCTTCTGAATAATGTAATGGTCAACTGCATGGACCGAAGGATAGCCCAAGGGACATACGGGGATCTGAGCTGGAGTGTGGAAGACAGTGTCTTAACGATCTCAGGAACAGGAGACATGAACGACACAGATATAGACACAAAGACTCCTTGGTATCTTCACAACGATGAGATCAAAAGCCTTGTCATTGAGGACGGTGTGGAAAGCATTGGAGGATGGGCGTTTTTTGCCTGCGATAAGCTTGAGGATGTAACGATTGCGGACACAGTCACTTCTATTGGAGATAATGCGTTTAATAGCTGTATTGGAGTAACTGAGATAAAGATGCCCGCTAATCTATCTTCCATAGGGGAATATGCGTTTTGTGGATGCAATATGGCTGAAATAACGATTCCCGATGGAATTACTGGGCTTAGCGAAGGTATATTCGTGAACTGCGACAGTTTAGCCAAAGTGACCCTTCCAAATATTTCCTTTATTGGTTATGACGCGTTTAGGGGATGCGGTTCTTTAAAAGACATCTATTTTGCGGGAAGCAGGGAAGAGTGGCAGGCAATTGCCGATGATTCTCTTATTGACGTAACCATCCACTGCAGCGATGGCGATTTGCCGGAGGATGCGGAAAAACCGGCAACTCCGTCCAACCCGGACACCCCGGAGGATCCGGATACGCCGGAGAACCCGGATACCCCAGAGGATCCGGACACGCCGGAAAATCCAGATACACCAGAGGATCCAGACACCCCGGGAAATCCAGATACCCCGGAGGATCCGGACACCCCGAAAAATCCAGATACCCCGGAGGATCCAGACACCCCGGAAAATCCAGATACCCCGGAAAATCCAGATACCCCGGAGGATCCGGACACGCCGGAGAACCCGGATACCCCAGAGGATCCAGATACGCCAGAGAACCCGGATATACCAGAGAATCCAGACACGCCGGAAAATCCAGATACCCCAGAGAACCCGGATACACCAGTAAACCCAGGAAATCCTGATGCCCCGGTACCCGCTCCCTCCAACATGGACAGTCTGTTGGAAGGTGTGGATCCGGATCATCATGAGGCGGTTCAGCGGCAGGTCGAGGAACAACAGGCAGAGATCGAAAATACCCTGGCGGAGATTTCTGACACTGTGATCAGGCAGGAAGATATCCAGGGCCTTGCTGCCGCGCTTCCAGAAGGTGTGGATTCGTCAGGTGTTGAACTGAGGGTGGAGAATGTCCAGGCCCATGAGACGGAAGCAAAGATTGTCGGCCAGGAGGAGGATGGAACTCCGATTGTGCGGTTGGTCATCACAAAGTTGGTCTATGAGATTAGCTTGGTGAACCTGGGAGATGGGAGTTCCATAAAAGAACTGGGCAGCGATATTTCCGCCGCGGTAACACTTCCAGAGGCCGAACTTGATGACGATGCCAATGTCGCGAAGATCCGGCATGGCCTGAAAGATGACGCCGATCCAGAGGTTAATGAGGATTGGGAGAGATTGGCCGACAGCCCCATTACCAGAAAAGAGGGCGAGGCTCCGACCGCGGTCATCCGCACCAACTCCTTCAGCCCATTTGAGCTGACCATGGTTCATGAAGATCCCACGCCAACTACCAGTCTGCGCGGGAGCGGAAGCGGCGGCACTTCCAGGAACACCAACAGCGCTGCTTCCGGCCAGTGGGTACAGGACGAGAACGGCTGGTGGTACAGGAATGCCGACGGGACATGGCCCGCGTCAACCTGGCTGCAGCTGACCTGGAACGGCGTCAGCAACTGGTATTACTTCAACGCGGCAGGCTACATGGCCTCCGGCTGGGTTCTGGATGCTGATCAGAATTGGTACTTCCTGCACAATATCGCGGATGGAACCCAGGGCCATATGTACACCGGATGGCATGAGATCGACGGCGCGTGGTACTACTTCCGTGAGAACGCGGGTGGTCCCCTGGGATCATTGATCGTTAACGGACAGACACCTGATGGGTATCAGGTAGATGCCAACGGAGCGCGGATTCAGTAAGGGAAGGCTTCCCTTGTGAGGATATGGCAGCAGCCATTGTCCAGAGGGTGAGATTGTCCTGGAACAACTGACCGGAAAGAAAAACCGGAGCAAACCTGTGGTTATCCCATGGATTTGCTCCGGTTTGCTATTTTTTAGGGTGCCAAGCGGAGAGGTGAGAGTGCGCGGCGCGGAGCAATCCGTAGGCACCAGGATTTGAAATATTTTTGTATTGCAATACAAAAATTCTTGATAAAACTATGTTTTTTGTATATACTTATCATGAGGTGATAAGATGGTAATCGAGAGAAAGGAATATTTCCAACAATTACTTGGGTACAAGGACAAAAAGATTATCAAAGTAATAACCGGCATACGCCGCTGTGGGAAATCCACATTGCTGAAGATATTTCAGGATTACCTGCTGGACAGCGGCGTGGAGAGAGAACAGATTGTAAGCATAAATTTTGAGGATTTTGAGTATGAGGATCTTTGGGAGCCAAAGGCTCTTTATGCTTATATAAAAGACAGGATCATTTCGGGAAAGATGATGTATCTGATTCTGGATGAGATTCAGAACGTAAGAGAGTTCCAGCGAGTGGTGGACAGCTTTTTTATTAAGGATAACATAGACATTTATATTACTGGTTCTAACTCCTATATGCTTTCTGGAGAATTGGCGACTCTTTTGTCAGGGCGGTATGTAAAGATCCAGATGCTTCCTTTCTCATTCGCGGAATTTGTAAAGGCCTTTCACATGGAAGACCAGTTGGAAAGGGCGTATCAGAGATATATTGAGACCAGTTCATTTCCCTATACGATTCAGCTGGATAGGGGAACGGGCCAGATCAATGATTATCTGAGGGGCATCTATGATACTATTATTTTAAAGGATATTATAAGCAGGAAAAAGATTACCGATGTGATGATGTTGGAAAGCGTGATTCGTTTTCTGGCGGATAATATCGGCAATCCTTTATCTACCAAGAAGATCAGCGATACCATGATTTCCAATGGACGGAAGATCAATGTAAGGACAGTGGAATCTTATATAATCGGGTTTATGGAGTCCTATATTGTGTATCAGGCAAAAAGGTATGATATAAAGGGGAAACAGTATTTAAAGACTTTGGAAAAATACTATATGGCAGACATTGGTCTGAGAAATGTGATGCTTAACAGCCGGGGCGGCCAGGATGTAGGGCATATCCTGGAAAATGTTATCTATCTGGAATTGATCCGCAGGGGATATGAGGTGTATATCGGCAAGGTGGATCAGGCGGAGGTGGATTTTGTAGTAAAAAATATGGATGGGATAAAATATATTCAGGCAGCGGCTACGGTTCGAGACGAGGAAACCCTGGAACGGGAATTAAGGCCCCTGAAAAAGATCAATGACCATTATCCCAAATGTGTTATGACGCTGGATATGGATCCGCCCGGAGATTATAATGGCATCAGGCGGTTCAACGCACTGGATTATCTTGTGGGACGAATCAATTTTTGACATAAGCTTTCCGCATATTCTTTTCTGCATTTGGACATAGTAACACTAAAACGAAAACCGAAGGTTAAAAAGGAGTAAACCATATGCAGAAAGGAAAATCCAGTATTGTGTTTGAGACACCTCCAGTGGTCACAAGCGCTGCCTCTGTGGCCGGGAAGAAGGAGGGGGAGGGGCCTCTTGGCCGTCTCATTGATGTGGTGGAGCAGGACGAGAGATTCGGCATGGAGACCTGGGAGCAGGCGGAGTCAGCCATGCAGAAGCAGGCGGCGGACTTGGCCCTGGAGAAAGGGCAGGTGAGACGGCAGGAGATCCGTTATCTCTTTGCCGGAGACTTACTGGGGCAGCTGATCGCCACCTCCTTTGGCACCGTGGATATGGAGATTCCCCTGTTCGGACTGTACGGGGCGTGTTCCACCATGGCGGAGGCTCTGTGCCTGGGAGCCATGACGGTTCACGGCGGGTTCGCGGACCGGGTGCTGGCAGTGTCCTCCAGCCATTTTGCCACAGCGGAGAAACAGTTCCGCTTTCCGTTAGCCTACGGCAACCAGAGGCCCTTTTCCGCCACATGGACCGTGACCGGCGCGGGAGCTGTGGTGGTATCTGATGGAAAAAAATACTCCAAAGATGCCATGGCCAGGATCACCGGGGTCACGCCGGGGCGGATCGTGGATTTTGGCGCTAGGGATTCCATGAACATGGGGGCAGCCATGGCTCCGGCGGCCTACCATACCATCCAGCAGAATTTTCAGGACCTGGGGGTGGATGAAAGCCATTATGACAGAATCATCACCGGAGACTTGGGGGAAGTGGGAAGCAAGATCCTTCTGGACATGATGAAACAGGCGGGAAGCGACCTGACAGGAGTCCACATGGACTGCGGTATGGAAATCTATGAGAAAGAGACTCAGGACACTCACGCCGGGGGAAGCGGCTGTGGATGTGCCGCTGTTACCCTGTGTTCTCTCATTCTCCCAAGAATACGGTCAGGGGAGTGGAAACGGGTGCTGTATCTGCCTACAGGAGCTCTTTTGTCCACTGTAAGCTTTAATGAGGGAGAGAGCATCCCCGGCATCTGCCACGGCGTCGTGTTAGAGACCTGCCAGTAACCCCCCATGCCCTGTTTTCGCGCGGCTCAGCGCGAATAGAAGTAGGCGGAGCGTATTTCCAGAAATTGGTCATATGCCCCTGTGAAATATAGTACAATGGGGCTTTGGATCTGATGCGGGGCCCCATGGATTGGAGGAAGCTATGGATTACGTAAGAGCATTTGTTGTGGGAGGGATCATCTGTGGCCTGGCGCAGATCCTTCTGGATAAAACCAAGATGATGCCGGGAAGAGTTATGGTGACCCTGGTGGTGCTGGGGAGTATCCTGGGATGCCTGGGTATCTATGAACCCTTTGCCAAGTGGGCGGGAGCCGGAGCAACGGTGCCCCTTCTGGGATTCGGCAACACTCTGTGGACCGGAGTGAAGGAAGGGATCCAGTCTGACGGTTTTCTGGGAGTATTTAAAGGCGGGTTCACGGCCAGCGCGGCGGGAATCTGCGGGGCATTGGTCTTTGGGTACCTGGGAGCTCAGATCTTTAAGCCTAAGATGAAAGCATAGCGGGCTTAAGAGACAATATAAGTGGGGCTGTCGCAAAATGATGAAATTTCATTTTGCGGCAGCCTCCGTTATTTTGTCATACAGGCACATCAGGTTTCGGATGTCCTTTCGGCAGTTGCGGCGAAAGTGAGCTGTTTTTTGTTTTTTCCATAAGGTTATTCATCATAGGTGTGTAGAAAATGGTATAGGAATCATTCGACAAATAGTCCGCGTATTTTACATAATATGGCAGGTTGTATGGGAATATATATGAAAAGATTTTAGGTGAAACGTGGTAAAGATATGGTATAATCAGGGTACCTGCCGGATGGTGGGCATTCAGAAAGGATGATGGCATGATTTACATAACAGGAGATACTCATGGGCAGTTTGGAACAATAGAGTTTTTCTGTAAACGGTTCAGGATCAGCAAAGACGATGTGATGATAATCCTTGGGGATGTGGGGATCAATTTCAGCGGCGGAATCTGGGACATGAGGAAGAAAGAGTTTTTGGAGTCCCTGCCGATTACGATCTCCGCGATCCATGGGAACCATAAGCAAAGGCCGGGGATCATTGAAGGATACCAGGAGGATCTTAAAATATGAAGTCAGACATGTCAGACAGACAAGACTATTTTAAAACCGCTCTGTCCAATTTTACCTTTGATGTGGCAAGCGGCGGCGCGATCCGCCATTTGACGGACCGGGGCTACACGGCGGACCAGATCAGGAAAATGCTTGATGTGCCAACTCCCTTTGGGCGGATACAGGACACCATCTGGAAGCATCTGCTGGATAAGGAGGTGATTCTTTTGGAGGAGCCGGGGAGCGGCGGAAAGCGGGAAAAGTATGATTTTATCGCTGAGTATGACTCCTGGGGACGGAGAAGTTACCGGAGAGTGGTTGTGGAGGAGAAAGTCCAGGAGCCTGTCCGCTGGCAGGAAAAGGTGTTTGCGGGAAAGGGCAGGGAGGAGCTGTGGGGGCTGCTTAGAGAAAAAACCGGGGAAAATGGCGAGGGATTTTCCTACATTTCCTGTGATTTCGGTCTCCACAGCAGGCGGGACCCAAAACAGTATGCCCAGAGGCTGGAACAGTTGGAGGAGCCCTTAAGGAACTATATTCTGGGAATTCCGTGGGAGAGGAAGCTGAGCTATCACCGCCTGGATGAGCGGATGCGGCAGATCGCGGTCAGCCTCTATGAATCCGGCGGATATAAAGGGAGCTGTTATTTTGTGAAGACGGGGGAGAAGGTTATTCTGGGCTCTTGATGAGAATGACCCACCTTGGCCATGTGCCGCGCATAGGCTAAGGTGGGTCAAAATAAATGAGCGTACTTTTATGCGCATCCCCGGAGGCCGCGGCCCCCCTTTTTCATTCATGGTAGTGCCGCGAAGCCTGGGGCATGGGGTTACTGCGAACCGGGTCCTTCATATTGTACGGACGGGGAAGGGGTGGAACCCCCGCCAGGTCCTCCGCCTGCCGCTGGTGTTGTGGGCGTATATCCTGGTCCGTACCCTGGCCCATAGCCCGGGCCATATCCTGGTCCGTATCCCGGTCCATAGCCGGAACCGCTTCCGCTTCCATTGGTTCCCGAGGCTGGGTCCTCTGGTTCTGACTCAGATTCGCTGGGATCCAGGATGGTGGATGTGGCTGTGTGGATCGGACATGGGCCTGGAAGGGCAAACACGGAATCGTCGGTCTCGCCGGATTCCCCGGCAGGGATGGACATGAACACTCCCGTGATCTTTTCCGGACAGAATTCCGTGGGAAGCATGTGGGACTCCGCGCAGACCGTGGCCGGCACATGGTTGTTGCACACTTCCGTGGGCACACTGCCTTTGGCAAAGTATTCTGTGTAAACCGCGTTGCCTCTTGGGTCTCCGCTGCACACCCCGGCTACCGCCAGCTTGCCGGATTTGCGGCAGATCTGGGCAGTCTCCACGCTGTCGGGAACCGCGAATCCGGGGTCAGACATGCCCTCATGAATTCTGGTCATGATCTTTCTCCAGATGTCCTTGTGGTGGCTGGTCTCGCCGCTTCTGGAGGACAGCTTCTGGTTCCGGTCGTATCCTACCCACACGCCAGCGGTATAGTAAGGGGTGTATCCCACAAACCAGACATCATTGTTGCTGGTGGTGGTGCCGCTTTTTCCCGCGCAGGACATGCCGGACACCTTGGCCCTGGTGCTGGTGGAAGAAGGGCCCGAGCCTGCTCTGGAAAATTTGCGGGTGCTGACCATGGATTCCGCCATGGCGTCTGTCAAAAGGAATGCCGTGGAATCCTTCAGAACCCGGTGGGTCTCAGGTTCCATGTCTATGAGGATTTTGCCGTTGCGGTCCAGGATCTGTGAAAAGAAAATGGGCTTGGTGTACATACCGCCATTGGCGATGGAGGCGTAGGCGGCGGTCAGCTCTAAGTTGGTGACACCCTTTGTCAGGCCGCCCAGGGCAGTGGCCGCGTTGTAGTCCGTGTCCGTCAGGGTGGTGATGCCGAATTTTTGAGCATACTCCACGCCAAGCTGTGGGAACACGGTCTCCATAAGGCACCGGACCGCCACAATGTTCATGGAGTAGACGATTCCGTCCCGGATGCTGGAATATCCCTGGTATCCGCTGGAGTACCAGTTGCGGAAAGCCTTGGTTCCCACAGTGTAGGGGGCGTCGTAGTAGACGGTCCCCAATGTGGCTCCTTTGGTGTCCATGGCCGGGGCGAACGCGGTGATGACTTTAAAAGTGGAGCCGGGCTGTCTGGGAACATTGGTGGCCCGGTTTAAGGTCAGGCTGGCTGTCTTGGGTCCCCGGCCGCCGCTGATGGCCTTCACCTGACCAGTGGCCTGGTCCATGAGGACAAAAGAGATCTGGGGCTGCAAAGTGGTGGTCAGGCTCTCGCCGATGACCGTGTCCCCCTCCTGGAGCACATAGGCCTTGTAATTCTCCGCGTCAGCCCGGGCCTCATCCTCTGTATTGTAGAGGGCGTCAAAACCAGCGTCGTCTAAGACATGCTTGTGCCAGGAACGCATATTTTCCTGGGAGTAATGGGTGGTTGTCCCGTCAGCGTGGGTGACAGACAGCCGGTATTCCATGGAATACTGAACCGTAGGGTAGTTTTCCGGGTTGTTGATCTCCTCATCCACAATGGCCTGGAGGGCAGGGTCCTGGGTGGTGATGATCTGGAGGCCGCCGCTGTAGAGCAGATTGTGGGCCTGATTGTAGCTGTAGCCCAGCTTCTCCATAAGGGCATCCATGACCTGTCCCACCAGCTCGTCTGTAAAATAGCTGTAAGGAGTGGAGGTTTCCTTGGTAACGGAGTCTACTGTCTGGATGCGGGAATACACGTCATCTGCCAGGGCCTCATCCTGTTCTTCCTTGGTGATAAAGCCCTGCTCGAACATGTACTGCAAGATGATTTTGCGCTTCTCCTCGTTCCGCTCCCGGCCTGAGATGGGATTGAGGCGGGAGGGATTCTGGGTGATTCCCGCGATAACCGTGCATTCGGATAAGGTCAGGTCAGAAACTTCCTTATCAAAATACCGCCTGGCCGCTACCTTGACGCCGAGACAGTCATTGCCCAGATTGATGGTGTTGAGGTAATTGGTCAGCACGGTCTCCTTACTCATGGTCTTGGACAACTGTACTGCCAGGTACTGTTCCTGGAACTTTCTCTCCAGCTGCTCGCCGAAGCTCTGTTCACGGCCGCCGTTAAAGACATTGTTCTTGATCAGCTGCTGGGTCAGGGTGCTGCCTCCCCCCGCGGAGCTGTCCCCCGTCAGGACACCCTTGACGGCCCGGATGATGGACCTGGGATCAATGCCATTGTGAGTCCAGAAGCGGGAGTCCTCAATGGCCACAAAAGCGTCGATTAAGTCCTGGGGAAGCTCTTCATAGGTGGCAGGATCCCGGTTGGACCCGGCGGTCACCAGGGTGTCTGTCAGATTGCCGGCACTGTCATACACAGTGGTGGCGAATCCCTGGGGAACGATGCTGTCAATGTTGATCTCAGGCGCGCTGTCTATGATGCCTTTTATCATGCCCACTCCGACGCTGATCCCAACAGAGATAACCATAACGCATAGAAACAGCAGGGTCTTAAAGAAGCCCAGGAAAATCTTGCTGGCGTATCTGCGGGAGTTGGAAGCCGTGTCTTTCAGTTTCTTTTCGGTGGCTTTTTTTCCGTAATTCATAAAAAGTCCTCCTTCACCGCTACATTATAACAAAATTTTCCTGTCAATTCAATAGAATGGATTCTTAAGGTTTTTCTTAAAATAAGATAACTTCTCCATCCACGATTCCGTAATACAGCGGCGGCGTTTCTTCTAAAACCGCTTTTCCGCTGGTGGCTTCCGTGAGCTGGGATGTCACCTGGCGGATCTGTCCGGCCGGGCACATGGCGGTGATTACCACCTTGTCGGTGTACTGGCTGTCTGTGATGGGGATCTGGGCCTGGCCGAGAATGTACTGGATCTTTCCCACCCCTGTGTAATCCGTGGTGATGGTAAGCTGTATGCCGGGACACTTTTCCACGATCCGGCTGTTTTTCAGCCCTTCCTGGGCCGCGCCGGAGTAAGCCCGGACCAGGCCGCCGGTTCCCAGAAGGGTCCCCCCGAAGTATCTGGTGACCACAACGCAGATATTGTGGACCTGGGCACCCAGGAGCACATCCAGCATGGGGCGTCCCGCGGTCTGACTTGGCTCCCCGTCATCGCCGCACCGCTGGGACTGGTTTCGCTCTCCTATGACATAGGCCCAGCAGTGGTGCCTGGCATCCCAGTACTGTTTGCGGATTTTCTCGATAAACTCCACAGCTTCCTCCTCCGACTCAACAGGGCAGGTCTGGGCGATGAAGCGGGATTTCTTTTCCACCAGCTCCCCTGTGCCGCCTTCCCATAAAATCTTATACCTTTCCATATATACGCTTTCTCCTTCCAAGAAAAATGGTATTCTTTTTGTCAATCATAATATAATCCAGGCATTCTGGCAAGTTTTCCCTTGCAATCCCATGAACATAATGCTATAGTAAAACATTGTTGAGGAAGGAAGTGCGGTTATTATGAAGATGAAAAGAGAAGATGTAAGAAATATTGCGATTATTGCCCACGTTGACCATGGCAAGACCACTTTGGTGGATGAGCTGTTAAAGCAGAGCGGCGTGTTCCGGGCCAATCAGGAGGTGGCGGAGCGGGTCATGGATTCCAACGATATTGAGCGGGAGAGAGGCATCACCATACTGTCCAAGAACACGGCAGTATTTTATAAGGATACCAAGATCAACATCATCGATACCCCGGGACACGCGGATTTTGGCGGCGAGGTGGAGCGGGTGCTCAAGATGGTTAACGGAGTTATTCTCATGGTGGATGCCTATGAGGGCGCCATGCCTCAGACAAAATTTGTCCTGAGAAAAGCCCTGGAGCTGGATCTGTCGGTGGTGGTATGTATCAACAAGATCGACCGCCCTGAGGCCAGGCCAGAGGAAGTGGTGGACGAGATCCTGGAGCTTTTAATGGATCTGGATGCCTCCGACGAGCAGCTGGACTGCCCGTTTTTGTACGCGTCAGCCAGAGAGGGGTACGCCAAACGGAAGCTTGAGGATCCCAATGTGGACATGGGGCCTCTGTTCGAGACCGTTATTGAGCACATCCCGGCACCGGAAGGGGATCCGGAGGAAGGAACCCAGGTGCTCATAAGCACCATTGATTACAACGAATATGTGGGCCGGATCGGCGTGGGAAAGGTGGATAATGGAAAGATCCAGGTGAATCAGGAGTGCGCTCTGGTGAACCACCACGACCCCGGAGCCATGAGAAAGGTGAAGATCGGCAAGCTGTATGAGTTTGACGGCCTGAATAAGGTGGAGGTGCGGGAGGCGTCGGTGGGAGCCATTGTGGCCATTTCCGGGATCACGGACTTACACATCGGCGATACCCTGTGTTCTTTGGACAAGCCGGAGGCCATCCCCTTTCAGAAGATTTCCGAGCCCACCATTGCCATGAATTTTATGGTCAATGACAGCCCCCTGGCGGGCCAGGAGGGTAAATATGTCACCTCCAGGCATTTGAGGGACCGCCTTTTCAGAGAGTTGAATACGGATGTGAGCCTTCGGGTGGAGGAGACCGATTCCCCTGACTGCTTTAAGGTGTCAGGACGGGGGGAGCTCCACTTGTCGGTGCTTATTGAGAACATGCGCCGGGAGGGCTATGAGTTCGCTGTGAGCAAAGCGGAGGTGCTGTACAAGTACAATGAAAGAAATCAGAAGCTGGAGCCCATGGAGGTGGCATACATCGACGTGCCCGAGGAATTTACCGGAGCGGTTATCCAGAAGCTGACCTCCAGAAAGGGAGAGCTTCAGGGCATGAGCCCGGCCAATGGCGGCTACACCAGACTGGAGTTTGCCATCCCGGCCAGAGGGCTGATCGGTTACAGGGGCGAGTTTATGACCGACACCAAGGGAAACGGCATCATGAACACCATATTTGACGGCTATGCCCCCTATAAAGGGGATTTAAGCTACAGAAAGACAGGATCCCTGATCGCCTACGAGAGCGGGGAGTCCATCACATATGGTCTGTTCGGCGCTCAGGAGAGAGGTGCCCTGTTCATCGGGCCGGGAGTGAAGGTGTACGCGGGCATGGTGGTAGGACAGAATCCGAAGGCAGAGGACATTGAGATCAATGTGTGCAAGACCAAGAAGCTGACCAACACCCGTTCTTCCAGCGCGGACGAGGCCCTGAAGCTGACCCCGCCTAAGGATATGAGCTTAGAGCAGTGCCTGGACTTTATTGATACCGACGAGCTTCTTGAAGTGACTCCCATGAGCCTGAGGATCCGCAAGAGGATCCTGGACCCGACTCTGAGAAAGAGGGCTTCCTTTAAGAAAAATTAGAAACATGTTGAAACTCCTTATCTGAAGGCGGACCGGAATCCTGGTCCGCCTTTTTACCAGCAGGGACAGAGGATTTCTTGAGGTAAAACGTCGAAACCACCCGACCTTTTTTTATCATGGAGGAGCATCTCATGGCATACAATTATTATTAGCCGCAGGCAAAAAACTAATAAGGAATCGAAGAGGAGAAATACTATGTCAGAAAAAGCCATTGAAAACAACAAAGTTACGGTGATCGGAAAGATCGTGTCTGGTTTTACTTTCAGCCATGAAGTGTTTGGTGAGGGGTTTTATGTGGTGGATCTGGAAGTCAGCCGCCTCAGCGAGCAGTCAGACATCATCCCCCTGATGATCTCCGAGAGGCTCCTCAATGTGGAGGAGGATTACATAGGCTGCACGGTGGAAGCCATAGGTCAGTTCCGTTCTTACAACCGTCACGAGGGAACAAAGAACAGGCTGGTGCTGTCGGTTTTTGTGAGAGAGATCAATTTTATGGAGGAATTTACCGATTATACCAAGACCAATCAGATTTTTTTGGACGGATACATCTGCAAGATCCCCATTTACAGAAAAACGCCTCTTGGAAGAGAAATCGCGGATATCCTTCTGGCCGTAAACCGTCCTTATGGAAAATCCGACTATATCCCCTGCATCGCGTGGGGCAGGAACGCCAGGTATGCCGCTGGCTTTGAGGTGGGAGCCAGGGTCCGGATCTGGGGAAGAGTCCAGAGCCGGGAGTACACCAAAAAGTTAAGCGACAGCGAGTGTGAGAAGAGGATCGCCTATGAAGTTTCAGTGAGCAAATTGGAATTTGGAGAATAACAGCCCAGGGCTCTATTTATAAAATCTTAAGAAAACCTTGCAAATTATGAAAATTTATGCTACTATATGCGACAATGCGACGCATGGCACAAGGTCCTCCTTTTACAGAGACAAAAGTGGGGGGAGCGGAAGATAAAAGAGGTGCAAAAAGATGAAAAGTGGGAAAGTGGAAGTTATCTGCGGCAATGGCGTGGGAAAAACCTCCCTGGCTGTGGGAAAAGGCGTGGTGGCCCTGACAAAGCAGCAGAATGTGATCATGATCCAGTTCCTTAAAGGGAGCCAGAACCAGGAGGGGCTTGATGTGCTAAAGTGCATGGAGCCTCAGTTCAAGGTGTTCCGGTTCGAGAAGGCGGATACTTATTTTGAGAATCTTTCAGAAGAGGAAAAGCAGGAGGAGCTGATCAATATCCGCAATGGCTTTAATTTCGCGAAAAAGGTTGTGGCCACAGGGGAGTGCGATCTTCTGATCCTGGACGAGGTTCTGGGGATCGTGGACAAGAATATTGTGGCGCTCCAGGATTTTGAAAATCTCATATCAGCCAGGGAGGACGGAATGAGCCTGATACTCACCGGCAGGGTGATGCCGGAGAAGCTGCGGTCCTGTGTGGATATTATTTCCACCATCAATTATATTGAAGTTGACAAAGACAATTAACAATGTTAGTATAGACATAACATAGAGTAGAGGTTGCGCGAATCATCAGTAAGCCATTGGATGCGGCAGGTGCAGAGGACGATGGGGGAAAGGGAGAGCGCCGAAGAGGAGTACCGCCTGACAGTACGAATCTGGGCATGAGGCGAAGAGCTTCATGACTGTCATCTGTGAGACAGATGGGGAGCTACTTAAAGAAGTCTTTAAGAACCGGCTCCGGCTGGTTCTTTTTCATTGTACACGGGACGGAGAGGAATGTGGCCGTTTGCGCGGCCCCGCCCCGGCACGGCAAGTAGGGGGAAGGGCCTCCCCTACTCGATGGCACCCGATCAAAGACAAAAGAATAGAAGGAGGTTGTTTTATCATGGCGATTTTTGAAGGAGCAGGCGTAGCGCTGGTGACCCCGTTTACTGACAGCGGTGAGATCAATTACCCGAAACTGACAGAGCTTTTGGAGGAGCAGATCGCTGGGGGGACAGACGCCATTATTTCCTGCGGGACTACAGGGGAATCTTCCACCATGTCCTATGAGGAGCACATTGAGGTGGTCCGTTATACCTGTCAGGTGGTGAAGGGACGGATCCCTGTGATAGCGGGGACTGGTTCCAATTCTACGAAAGAAGCTATCCATCTGTCGGTGGAAGCCCAGAAGGCAGGGGCGGACGGCCTGCTTTTGGTGACCCCCTACTACAACAAGGCGACCCAGAACGGCCTTATAGCCCACTATAAAGCCATCGCGGAGTCTGTGGATATCCCCGCCCTGCTTTACCATATTCCGGGGAGGACCGGGGTGACCATGAAACCGGAGACCATGGTGGCCCTGTGCCGGGAGGTTCCCAACATTGTTGGCGTCAAGGAGGCCAGCGGCAATTTCTCCACCATAGCCACCATGATGCAGATGGCCGACGGATGTGTTGATCTGTATTCCGGCAATGACGACCAGATCGTTCCCCTTCTTGCCATGGGCGGCAAGGGTGTGATCTCCGTGCTCTCCAACGTGGCGCCTAAGCAGACCCACGACATCTGCCAGTCCTTCTTTGACGGAGATGTGAAGAAGAGCCTGAAGCTGCAGCTGGACGCGGTGCCTCTTATCAGCCAGCTGTTCAGTGAAGTCAATCCGATCCCGGTGAAGGCTGCCATGAACCTGATGGGCAAGGAGGTGGGGCCCCTTCGTCTTCCCCTCACAGAGATGGAGCCCGCTCATCAGGAGTGTCTGAAAGCAGCCATGAGAGAGTACGGGATTCTCTGACCCGCCCTCATGTCAGCGCCGGGTTTATAAGAAAGGTGGACAACCATATGATAAAGATGATTATGCACGGCTGCAATGGAGCCATGGGGCGTACCATTACAGACCTTGTGTCAAAGCAGACAGACATCGCCATTGTGGCGGGTGTTGATAAGAATAACGGCGTACCCCAGCCGTATCCCGTGTACGCCTCCCTGGAAGAATGCCAGGAGGAGGCGGATGTGATCGTGGATTTTGCCGCGGCCGCGGCCATTGACCACCTGCTGGACTACTGCGGGGATAAAAAACTTCCGGTTGTGCTCTGTACCACAGGCCTTTCGGAGGACCAGATCCGTAAGGTGGAGGAGACCTCCCGGAAAACAGCCATCCTCCGCTCCGCCAACATGTCCCTGGGAATCAATCTTCTCTTAAAGCTGGTGAGGGAGGCGGCCCGGACCTTGGCGGCCGCGGATTTTGACATAGAGATCCTGGAGAAGCACCATAACCAGAAAGTGGATGCTCCCAGCGGAACGGCCCTGTCCCTGGCGGATTCCATCAACGAGGCCATGGACAGCCAGTACCATTATGAGTATGACAGGTCAAAGAAACATGAAAAGCGGGATAAAAAAGAGATCGGCATCTCGGCTGTAAGAGGCGGTTCCATTGTTGGGGAGCACGATGTGATATTCGCGGGAAAAGACGAGGTGGTGACTCTCAGCCACACCGCCTATTCAAAGGCAATTTTTGCCAAGGGAGCCATCCAGGCGGCAAAATTCCTGGCAGGAAAACCGGCAGGACTTTACAACATGGCTGACGTCATCGGATAGAATAAAACATTCTCCTCATGTGTATAATAAGCACAGAAAAAGAAAGGAGAATGTCATTATGAAGAAGATCAAAATATGTATGGCGGCAGTGCTTGTCATGTCCCTGTTGGTTCTGACAGCCTGCGGCAGATCCGACAATAATAATCCGTCATCTACCCAAAGCACCACCTCAGCCGGCAGCGGCGGGAACGAAACCAGCGGGACAAGCGGTACAGGCTCAGGAGCCAATGAGACCGGAGCCAATGGATCAGGCACAAACAAGTCCACAGGATCCGGGGAGAGCACCGGCTATGGCGCTGACGATACCGCTGGCTCTGGCAGCGGAGATGGGAGCCAGGGCAGCAGAGGTGTCCTGGATGATATGGCAGACGATATAGAAGAGGGAGTTGACGATCTCATGGACGGCCCAGGGACAGCCACCCGGGCTTCCGATGAATCATAACCGGATTCCAATGGGTCTTTTTTGAACACAGGGCGGCGTGATCATAAACGCCGCCCTGGTTACGGTTTAACGGGTTACGTTCACACGCCCCATGTGAACAGTAACGCGGTCGGTAAAAATTCATGAAAATCGCCTGCCGCCGTATTGTATTTCTATCACTGGTATATTATAATAAATCGTATTCGTTTTGTTGTACATAAAAAATAAGAAAAGGACAGGTGGATACTAATGGAGAAAAAAGAGTTATTGTATGAAGGAAAAGCAAAGAAAGTCTTTACAACCGAAGATCCAGATGTACTGATCGTTTCCTATAAAGACGACGCGACCGCGTTTGACGGTCAGAAGAAGGGAACCATCGTGGGAAAAGGTGCCATCAATAACCGTATGACCAACCATATTTTCAAGCTTTTTGAGGCAGAGGGGGTTCCCACCCACCTGATCGAGGAGTTAAATGATAGAGAGACCGCGGTGAAAAAGGTGGAGATCGTTCCTCTTGAGGTGATCATCCGCAATTTCAGCGCGGGCAGTTTTGCCAAGAAGATGGGCATGGAAGAGGGAATTCAGTTAAAGTGTCCCACTTTGGAGTTCAGCTACAAAAACGATGACCTTCACGACCCATTTATCAACAGCTACTATGCCCTTGCCCTGGAGCTGGCTACCCGGGAGGAGATGGACGCCATCAGTCGATATGCCTTCAAGGTCAATGAGGTTATGAGAAAGTATTTTGCCGGCCTGGGCATTGAGCTGATTGATTTTAAGATTGAGTTCGGCCGTTACCATGGGGAGATCATTCTGGCTGACGAGGTGTCCCCGGATACCTGCAGGCTGTGGGACAAGGAGACCCACGAGAAGCTGGACAAGGACCGTTTCCGCCGGGATCTGGGCAATGTGGAGGACGCCTATGAGGAAGTGTTCCGGCGTCTGGGGATCCAGTAAGGAGGCGGCGGATGAACGACAGATACCAAAGCCCGCTGTCAGAACGTTATGCCAGCAGGGAGATGCAGTACATTTTCTCCCCGGACAAGAAGTTTAAGACCTGGAGGAAGCTGTGGATCGCTTTGGCGGAGACCGAGAAAGAGCTGGGGCTTCCCATCACCCAGGAGCAGATCGACGAGCTGAAGGCTCATGGGGAAGATATCAATTATGAAGTCGCCAGGGAAAGGGAAAAGCTGGTGCGCCACGATGTCATGTCTCATGTGTACGCCTATGGGCAGCAGTGCCCGGGTGCCAAGGGGATCATCCACTTAGGGGCCACCTCCTGCTATGTGGGGGACAACACGGACATTATCATCATGACCGACGGCTTAAAGCTGGTGAGAAAGAAGCTGATCAATGTCATGGCGGAACTGGCCAAGTTCGCGGATAAGTATAAGGATCAGCCTACCTTGGCGTTTACCCACTTCCAGCCAGCCCAGCCCACTACAGTGGGAAAGAGGGCTGCCCTGTGGCTCCATGATTTGTACCTGGATCTGGAGGATCTTGATTATGTGCTGTCTTCCATGAAGCTTTTGGGCTCTAAAGGAACCACCGGCACCCAGGCCAGCTTCCTGGAGCTGTTTGACGGGGATCATGAGAAATGCCGGAAGGCCGATGAGATGATCGCGGCCAAGATGGGATTTGATTCCTGCTATCCAGTATCGGGACAGACCTATTCCCGGAAGATCGACACCAGGGTGGTGAACGTGTTGGCAGGCATTGCCCAGAGCGCGCACAAGTTTTCCAACGACGTCCGTCTTCTGCAGCACTTAAAGGAGGTGGAGGAGCCTTTTGAAAAGAACCAGATCGGCTCCTCAGCCATGGCCTACAAGAGAAATCCCATGAGGAGCGAGAGGATCGCGTCCCTGGCCAATTATGTTATGGCTGATGTGATGAACCCCATGCTGGTGTCCAGCACCCAGTGGTTTGAGAGGACATTAGATGATTCCGCCAACAAACGGCTCAGCGTGCCCGAAGGTTTTCTGGCCATTGACGGCATTCTGGATCTGTATCTGAATGTGGTGGATGGCCTGGTGGTGTATCCTAAGGTTATTGAGAAACACTTTATGGCAGAGCTTCCCTTCATGGCCACGGAGAATATCATGATGGACGCGGTGAAAGCGGGCGGAGACCGTCAGGAGCTTCATGAGAAGATCCGTCAGCTGTCCATGGAGGCGGGAAAAAATGTAAAGGAAAAAGGACAAGACAACAACCTTCTGGAGCTGATCGCCGCTGACCCGGCTTTTGGGCTTTCTATGGAAGAACTCGCAAAGACCATGGAACCCAGGCGGTATGTGGGACGCGCGCCGGAACAGGTTCAGGAGTTTCTGGAAGAGGTGATCGGGCCTGTTCTCAGGGAGAATCAGGAGATTCTTGGGATGAAGGCGGAGATCACCGTATAGAGGGAAGTAAGGATGGAGAAATTTTCACAGTTAAAATATGTAAGGCCGGATATGGAAGCGGCCAAAGGGGAGATGAAGGCCTGCCTTAAGGCAATGAAGGCAGCGGGGTCTTATGAGGAGATGCGGAGCCTTTTTCTGGAGCAGAAGGAAAAAGAGTATAAGCGGAGCACCATGGAGACCATTGCCAGTATCCGCAACACCATTGACACCAATGATGAGTTTTATGACAAGGAGATGAAATATATAAACCAGGAAGGTCCTCTCTTGGGGCTTCTTCGCCAGGAGCTGGAGAAGGTCATCTTAGAGTGCCCCTTCCGGAGCCAGTGGGAGGAGGAATTCGGCTCTTTCTTTATTAAAAGCATGGAAGTGAACCAGAAGCTGTCAGACCCCGCCATTGTGAAGGACTTGGTGGAGGAGAGCGGTCTGACTCAGCGGTACTCCAAAGTGTCAGCCGCCGCTTCTGTGGAATTCCGCGGCGAGACCTGCAATTTCTATGGCTTGTTAAAGCATATGCAGAGCACGGACCGCCAGGAGAGAAAAGAGGCCATGGCCGCATGGGGAGATTTGTACGAGAAGATCGCCCCGGACCTTGACCAAATCTATGACAGGATGGTGGCCCTTCGGTCTTCCATGGCAAAAAAGCTGGGCTTTGATTCCTATATTGATTTCATTTACCTGGCCAGGGGGAGATATGATTACGGTCCCGGGGATGTGGCGGAGTTCCGCAGGCAGGTGAGGGAAGTGATCGTGCCTGTGTGCCAGAGGCTGAGAGAGGAGCAGGCTGCCCGTCTGGGAGTGGATAAGCTTTGCTACTATGACGAGGCCCTGGTATTTCCCGAGGGCAACGCGGTTCCGGAAGGGAACAGGGAAGAACTGGTGGACAAGGCCAGGAAGATGTACCGGGAGCTGTCGCCTGAGACGGGAGAATTCTTTGACTTTATGGCAGACCATGATATGTTTGACTTAGAGACAAAGAAAGGGAAGCGGGGAGGCGGATACTGCACCTTTCTTCCCGCGTACAAGTCTCCCTTCATCTTCGCTAACTTTAACGGGACCAACGCGGATGTCAATGTTCTGACCCACGAGGCGGGCCATGCCTTTGAGAGTTACACGGCTGCCAGGAATATAAAGCTGATGGACATGGTATTTTCCAGCTACGAGGTGGCGGAGATCCACTCCATGTCCATGGAGTATTTCACCCACCCCTGGATGGAGCTGTTTTTCGGCGGCAAGGCGGACCGGTATCTGTACTCTCATGTCATGGAAGCCCTGGAAGCGGTTCCCTATATGGTCTGTGTAGATGAGTTCCAGCACAAAGTGTTTGAGAACCCGTCCATGACAGCCATGGACCGCCGGGGAGTGTGGAAAGAGCTGGAGAGGGTGTACTTGCCCTGGAGAGACTATGACGGCCATAAGTTCCTGGAGGAAGGCGGATTCTGGATGCAGAAGCAGCATATTTTCCTCTTCCCCTTCTATTATATTGACTATGCGCTGGCTCAGATGGGAGCCTTTGAGTTCTATGGACGTATGAAGAAAGACCGGGATCAGGCCTGGAAGGACTATTACCGTCTGTGTCAGGCCGGGGGAAGCCGGGGATATTTTGATCTGCTTGAACTGGCAGGCCTTCACAGTCCTTTTGAGGAGGGAACGGTGAAAAAGATCATAGCGGACCTTCAGGAGGATCTGTTTGACTGATATCAGCCTGGAGTACTACCGGGTGTTTTATCAGGCGGCAAAGCTGGGCAGCATCACCATGGCGGCAGAGTATCTGTGCATTTCCCAGCCAGCTGTAAGTCAGGCGGTAAAACAGCTGGAGGGAGCTTTGGGCTGCCGTCTGTTTGTCCGCACATCCAAAGGGGTTCATTTAACCCAGGAGGGTGAGCTGCTCTACAGCTATGTGGAGCGGGGGCTGAACATGATTCTGGACGGAGAGAAGATCTTAAGGAGAATGCAGGACTTAGACACCGGAGAAGTGCGCATAGGCGCCAGCGACATGACTCTGCGGTTTTACCTTCTCTCCTATCTGGAGAAATTCCATGAGACATACCCTAATGTGAAGGTGATGGTGTCCAACGCCCCAACCCCGGAGACCATGAAGTCCCTTCGGGACGGAAAGATCGATTTCGGCGTGGTCAGCACCCCGGCATTAGCCGCAAGGGACGTGAAGCTCACCCCGGTGAGGGAGATCCGCGACGTGTTTGTGGCAGGGGAAAAATTCAGGTATCTCAAGGGAAAGTCTCTGGCCTATGAGAGTCTTCAGAGTCTTCCCTGCATCCTTTTAGAGGGCAATACCAGCACCAGGGCCTTTATTGACGCCTGTTTAGAGGAGAGAGGCGTCAGGCTGGCCCCGGAGTTCGAGCTGGCCACCAGCGACATGATCGTACAGTTTGCCGCCAGGAACATGGGAGTGGGCTGTGTGGTGGAGGACTTTGCCAGGGAGAAGCTGGACAGCGGGGAACTGTTTGTTCTGGACTTTGACAGTCCCATGCCGTGCCGGAACATATGTGTGGCCACTGACAGGGGAACCGCCATGTCACCGGCGGGAAGGAAGCTTCTTGAGATGCTGGTTAAGAGTTAATGGGGGTTATTATTAATAATCTTAAGAAAGCAGGTGAATATATGCCCGCGGATACGCAATATAAGGATGGTCTTAGAAAAGATAAGTTTCTCAATGATCTGATCATTGAGGCCATAAAGAATGGTGACCATAAACGGGCTCTGGAGTATCTTGAGAGAGACAATGAGCGTATAGAAAAGGCGTTGGAAGAATAGGAGACCAGTGAGAAAACCGCACCACCCTGTTGCCAGGGGATGCGGTTTTTATGTACACGGGGCGGAAAGGAAATGTGGCCGTTTGCACGGCCCCGCCCCGGCACGGCGAGCAGGGGAAAAGCCAGCTCTACTTTCTGTAAATGATCTCATCTCTTCCCGGTCCATTGGACACCATGGTGATCTTCACACCCAGTTCTTTTTCAATAAACTCCACATAATCCCGGCACTCCTTAGGCAGTTCCTCGTAGGTCCCGATGCCCCGGATATCACACTTCCATCCCGGAAGCTTTGTGTATACAGGTTTGGCCTTCTCAAGTTCCGCGGTGGTGGGGAAATCCTTTGTCACTTTGCCGTCAATGTCATATCCCACGCAGACAGGAAGCTCATCTAAATAGCCCAGAACATCCAGCACCGTGAGAGCCACTTCAGTTGCCCCCTGGATCCGGCAGCCGTAGCGGGAAGCCACCGCGTCAAACCAGCCCATACGTCTGGGACGTCCGGTGGTAGCGCCGAACTCGCCTCCGTCGCCGCCCCGCCTTCTCAGCTCGTCAGCCTCCTGGCCGAAGATCTCGCTGACAAAGGCACCCGCGCCCACGGCGCTGGAATAGGCCTTCACTACGGTGGTAATGTTTTTGATCTCATAGGGCGGGATCCCCGCTCCGATGGCACCGTACGCGGCCAGGGTGGAGGAGGAGGTGACCATGGGATAGATGCCGTGGTCAGGGTCCTTTAAAGAGCCAAGCTGGCCTTCCAGAAGGATATTTTTTCCCTCTTTAATAGCGTCATAGAGGAATTTGGACACGTCACACACATAGGGGCGGATCATGTCCCTGTATTCAAGGAGAGTGTTGAACAGTTCCTTGGGGTCAATGGCCGGTTTGTGGTATAAGTGCTCCAGGAGAATATTTTTCATCTCACAGACTCTGTCCACTTTTTCCTTCAGCAAGGCTTCGTCAAAGAGCTCGCTGACCTGGAAGCCGATCTTGGCGTATTTGTCCGAGTAGAAAGGAGCGATGCCGGACTTGGTGGAGCCAAAAGACTTGCCGCCTAAACGCTCCTCCTCATATGTGTCAAACAGCACATGGTAAGGCATCATGATCTGGGCCCGGTCAGATACCAGGATCTTCGGGGCAGGAACCCCTTTGTCGGTTAAAGACTTGATCTCGTTGAGGAGATAGGGGATGTTTAACGCCACGCCGTTGCCGATGATGCTGGTGGTATGTCCATAAAATACACCGGAGGGAAGCAGGTGGAGGGCAAATTTGCCGTAATTGTTGATGATCGTGTGGCCCGCATTGCTGCCGCCCTGGAACCTGACGATAATGTCAGACTCTTTTGCCAGCATGTCCGTGATCTTTCCTTTGCCTTCATCGCCCCAGTTGGCGCCTACGATTGCTCTTACCATTTGTTGAAATCCTCCTTTGGATGAACCTTTCTTAATTTGTGTATCAACACAACACTCTAATCATACACAAAAATGCGGTATAAGTAAAATCAATATTAATTATATATATCATAAGAACAGATTATGTATTGTCTTATAAAGCGGGCAGCGGTATAATAATCTTAGCTTTCATGGAAAATTAAGTCAGGAGGTTGGATCAACATGGGAAAATCAAAAAAATATCAGTATGATTATGACGATTATGATGAGGGAAAGGGCCCGGCCACCATGGTGGAGGAGATCCTGGCGGACCCGGAATTTCCCCAGGTGACACAGCTGATTATCGGAAGCTGGGGCAGCGCCTGTGAGGATGACTGTCAGGAGATCCTGGACGGGATCAGGGCCAACAAGGACAAGTTCGCCCATGTGGAGAGTTTGTTTGTAGGTGACATGGATTATGAGGAGTGCGAGGTGTCCTGGATCTTACAGGGAAATTACTCTGATTTCTGGGAGGCCATGCCCCAGTTAAAGGAGCTGACCATCAAGGGGAGCATGGACCTGGTGCTGGGGGATATTGTCCACCAGAATTTAGAGGCCCTGACCATTATCTGCGGCGGCCTTCCGGTTTCCGTCATCCAGTCCATTAAGAAGGCCAAGCTGCCCAGCTTAAAAAAGCTTGTGCTCTATATCGGAATTGAAAATTACGGCTTTGACGGGAACAAGGACACCATAAAGGCCCTTCTGGAAGAGTCGGATTTTCCAAAGCTGGAATATTTGGGGATCGAGGACAGCGAGATTCAGGATGAGCTGGCAGAGGTGGTTCTGGAGAGCAAATACATGAAGCAGCTCCACACTCTGGACATGGCCAACGGGACACTCACTGACAAAGGCGGAGAGCTGCTCCTCGGCAAGCTCCCATCCTATCCCAATATAAAGGTTCTGGATGTCCACTACCACTACATGTCAGAGGAGATGGAGGAGAAGCTGAAGGCCCTTCCTATAGAAGTGGATACCTCTGAATCCAACGAGCCTGAAGAGTACAGGGGCGAGATCTGGATGAACGCCATGCTGACAGAATGAGACAGGTGATCCTTCTGGGAACCCCGGGCACCAAGCGGACGGTTTATCTTGAAAAAGCCGCCCGCTCCTTAAACGTGCCCATAAAGCTTCTGGACTGGAAAGAGGGAGACTGGCGGCAGCTTCTGGCTCACAGACAGACAGGGGGGCCAGGGGAAATGCTTTTGAAGATAGATCCGCCTGTGTGGGACAGCTGCTGCCTGGAGGATTTAGACCGCCTGGCCAGAAGCTATGAGAAGGATCTGAGGGTATTGGCCGGGCTGGAGAAAGAGGTTGTGTTTTTCAACAACCCTCTGGACATGGCGCGGTTGCTGGACAAGAGACAGTGCAAGAGAGACCTGGAGGGGTCAGGGATTCCTGTGACCCGGCTTCTGGGGGAGAAGATTCGGGATACGGAACATCTGCTGGAAGCCATGGAGAGAAAGAACATGTCTCAGGTGTTTTTGAAGCCGGTCCGGGGCTCAGGGGCAGCGGGAGCGGCTGCCTTCCGGTATCAGAAAAAAACTGGACACATGGTTCTCTACACCTGTGGGATAGAGGACCCGGATACAGGCCGCCTGGTGAATACCAAGCGGCTTCGGCGGTTTACAGACAGGTCACAGGTTCTGTCTCTTCTTGAAAGAATTCTTAAGCTGGATTCCATAGTGGAGCGGTGGTACGCCAAGGCGGAATATCAGGGATTTTCTTATGATCTCCGCGCGGTGGTCCAGAGAGGGCAGGTGGATTTTGTCCTGGCCAGACTTTCTAAAGGACCTATTACAAACCTGCATCTCAACAACCATCCTCTCAGGGCCTCCCAGCTTGGCCTTCCCGGACTAATAATGGAACAGGTGGAAGAATTGTGCCTTCAAACAGCCAGGTGCTATAAAGGAATCAACAGCCTGGGACTTGATATCCTTTTGGAAAAAGGAAGCTTAAGACCCAGAATCATTGAGCTCAACGGTCAGGGGGACTTGATCTATCAGGATATTTACAGTGAAAACAGAATTTACCGCCATCAGGCGGAGATTATGAAGGAGTGGCTCTATGGAGAAGATTGAAGAGGCGGAGGTTCCTTTCCGCGCGTTTTCCTCGGGAAAGAAACAGAAGAAACCGTCGGTTGACATGAACCGGATTGTAGGGGAGATGGATATTTTATTTGTGTGTCTGGACACATTGAGGTACGATGTGGCCGCTGAGGAGGAGGCCGGGGGCGGGACTCCTGTGCTGAACCAGTTCGGGCCCTGGGAGAAACGCCAGGCACCGGGGAATTTTACCTGGCCTTCCCACCACGCCATGTTTGCCGGATTTTTTCCCTGCGATTATGAGGCCAAAAATCTGTCGGAGCGGGAGATGCTGTTTTTTCCCAGACAGATCGGCATGGGAGGCAAGGTTCCCGAGGGCGCTTTCGGATACCGCGGGAGCACCATCATGGAAGGGCTGGAGAAAGAGGGATACGATACCTGGTGCGTGGGAGGCGTGTCATTTTTTGACAGGCGGTCCGATTTAGGCAAAGTATTTCCAGGGTATTTTAAGAAAAGCTGGTGGACCCCGGCCTTTGGGTGCGGGGTGAAAGAAAGCGCGGCGAACCAGGTGGACTTTATCCTGAAAAAAGCGGATCAGGCAGATAGGAACCAGAGGATTTTTCTCTATCTGAACGTAGACGCTGTCCACTATCCAAACTATTTTTATGTGGAAGGCGCCAGTCAGGACAGTCTTATGAGCCATGGGGCAGCTCTGCGCTATGTGGACGGGGAACTGGGGCGGCTGTTTGAGGGCTGGAAGGAGAAAAGAGGGAAGACCTTTGTCATCTGCTGCTCAGATCATGGGACCTGCTACGGGGAGGACGGGTGCCAGTTCCACGGCATCAATCACCCGGCGGTCAATACGGTGCCCTATAAACACTTTTTTCTGTAGGCCGCGGGGCAGAAGAGGGAGAGGATAAGCCATGGAATACAGAAATCTCTATGTTCAGTACATGTACAGCTATCCCCACAAGACGGCTTACAGGCCTCTTGAGGGGGTGGACTTAAAAGATTATTCGGACCGGCTGGCGGGGCCGGGACACGGTCTTTATTTTCATATTCCTTTCTGTCAGTCAAAATGCGGTTACTGTAACCTTTTTTCTGTCACAGGTATGGATAATCAGGTTATGGAAAAATATCTGGAAGCTGTCGGCAGGCAGATCTGCCAGTACAGGGAGATCCTGGCAGAGGAGGGCACCGTCTTTTCCGACTTTACCATAGGAGGAGGAACCCCTCTTCTTCTGGAGGAGCGGTTTCTTGAGAAAATGTTTGACATGACGGACCAATATCTTGAATTTGACAGGGACAGACAGGTGATCATCGAGACAGCTCCGAATCAGACCACCAGGGAAAAGCTGGGGCTTTTGAAGGCCCGGGGAGTTACCAGGGTCAGCATGGGGATCCAGAGCTTTCAGGAACAGGAGCTTAAGGTCCTTGGCCGGGGCCATGACGGCAGGAAGGCAAGGAAGGCTCTGGACCTTCTCAAATCTTTTGGGTTTTCCACAGTCAATGTTGATTTCATCTACGGGATTCCGGGACAGACCGCCGGGTCTTTGCTGAAAACTTTGAGGGAGGCTGTAACCTTTCAGACCGAGGAGATCTTTCTGTACCCTCTCTATGTGAAACATGGGGTATTTCTGGAGAGGGAGGGTATGGTTCTGGATCAGCGGCAGGCATACGGCCAGTACAAAGAGGCGTCAGGATATTTAAAGTCAGAAGGTTATTGCCAGGACTCCATGAGAAGGTTTGTCAGGAGAACAGGAAGAGAAAAGAAGGAACAGGACGGCAAGGACAGGAGCCGGGAATTCTCTGACTGCGGTTTCACCGCTTCTCTCGCCCTGGGGTGCGGAGGAAGAAGCTATGTGGGAAATCTTCATTTCTGCACACCTTACGCCATTACAAGGGAGAGCTGCCTGAAGGAGCTGAGGGACTTTATGGGAAAGAGGGACCATACCGAAATCACCCACGGCATTTTTTTATCCAAAGAGGAGGAGAAGCGCAGGTATGTGATCCGCCATATTCTGATCCGCCCGGGTCTGGACCAGGTCAGGTACACACAGAAGTTCGGCGCGGATGTCAGAATAGATTTTCCGCTGCTGTCACAGTGGATGGACCAGGGATTTCTGGAGGAGCGGGTTTTGACCGATGCCCGGTACCTGGTACTTACAGAAGAGGGGATGGGGCTGTCGGACTGTCTTGGTCCCGGGCTGATCTCCCCTGAGATCCAGAAGAAGATGGAGGAGTGGGATGATGCTCACCAAAAAGATCACGGTTCTTTACAGGGGCAGTTTAAAAAGCTGTAATTATCACTGCGGCTACTGTCCGTTTTCCAAGCGCAAAGGTTCTCTGAGAGAGCTGGACAGGGATAAGGACCAATGGTTCCGGTTTGTGGAAAGCGTTTTAAAGGGCAATGCCCTGGAGGCGGAGGGAGAGGATTCCCGGCCTTTAACAGGCGCTGTCATGGTGGTGCCTTATGGTGAGGCTCTGATTCACAGCTGGTACTGGCAGGGCCTTGGCCGCCTTGGGGCCGGATCTGCCCTGGACTTTGTGGGAGCCCAGACCAATTTAAGTTTTTCTGTGGAACAATCCGCGGAGGAGTATAAGAGGGCCGGCGGGCTTACGGGAAAGCTTCGTCTGTGGGCAACCTTCCATCCGGACATGGTTTCTGTGGATGAATTTGTCAGACAGTGCCGACGGGTCAGGGACAGCGGGATCTCCATGTGTGCGGGGACGGTGGGGGTTCCTGAGAATCTTAAGATTATCCGCTGTCTGAGACAGCGTCTTCCCTCTGACATTTATCTTTGGATCAACAAGATGGATGGTCTGGGAAGGCCTTATACAAAAGAGGAGATTAGGGAGTTTGAGGCCATAGATCCATTTTTTATCAGGGAGCTGGCGGCCGCGGAGCCGGATATCAGGCAGTGCCGGGACCGGCTTTTTGTGGAGGCGGCGGGAACTGTCCGCAGATGCAACATCAGTCCCGTTCTCAGGGGAAACTGGTATGGCAGGCCTGAAGATCAAGATTATTGGACACAGTCGTGGTGCGGGAGAAAAAGGTGCTCCTGCTATCTGGCCTACGGAGGGCGGCAGGATCCGGTGAGTCAGGTGTTTTTTGGGTCTTATCCGGTGTTTCGGATTCCCAGGACAGTGAAAGGCGCTTTTCTGGATATTGAGGGGACGTTGATCCCGGAGGGGGAAAAGGAGATCCCCCGGTTTACCAGGACAGGCCTGGAACTGGCGGCAAGTATGGGGGTCAAACTGTTTTTTGCCACAACTTTGCCTGTTCGGGAGGCCAGAAGGCGGTGTCAAAAGGTGTGGTCCCTGTTTGTTGGAGGGGTCTTTGCCGGAGGAGCCCATGTGGCGTATTGGGAAAAGGGGGGGCAGGAGAAGGAGTCCCGGGAAATTTTCAGTCCCTTGGACAGACAGTGGATTCCGGTTTTGCGGGAGGAGGCCAGGAGACGGAAAGCCAGGGTTCTGGTCTATGAGAGCCAGGGCATTGTTTATAAGGTCACATTGACGCGTCCTGTCCGTCGGCCGTGGAAGGAGGAGGAGTTCCAGGAGCTGCGTCAGAGCCATGGAGAGGACCAAGTCCGGTTTTGGAGGGAAGGAAACTGCCTTCAGGCGGCAGCCTTCAAGGCCACCAAAGCCAATGGTGTAAGAACTTTGTGCTGCCTCGCGAATATCCCTGTGGAAGAAACGGCGGCAGCAGGGGATTCAAAAGAAGACCAGGAGATGATGAAAATGTGCGGATACTGGCAGAAATAAAAGGCAGGGATGATTTCATGTGCCCCTCTCATCCAAAAATCCGGCTCTCATCTGCCGCCCATACTGTCCCGGCGGCAGTCCGGCGTATTTTTTAAATGTGCGGATAAAGTTGGCGTAGTCGTAAAACCCGCTGTTCTGACACACTTCGGTAACGGTTTTTCCCTGGCGGAGCAGCTCCTTTGCCAGCGCGATCCGCTTCAGGATTATATATTCCCTGATGGAGCATCCGGCCTGTTCCTTGAATCTTCGGCTTAAGTAGGAGGGATCCAAGTGGACCTGGTCTGCCAGTTCCTGGATGGTGAGAGGGCGGCACAGGTGTTCGTTGATGTAGGCCATGATCTGTCCCGACAGATGAGGCATGGTGTTGTTTGCCTGGTAGGACAAGGAGTAGAAGCAGGTGTTTACGAGGACCAGCATCTGGGCCAGGCAGGTGTTGGCAAGGACGTCGTGGCCGAAGCGGCGGCCTGCCAGAGCGGTGTGAAGCCGGTCTGCCAGGGACAGATACTGTTCCAGGCGGGCGTTGTCCAGATAAATAAGATTGTCCTCCCCGGATCCGCGGTTTTCAAAACAGGCCAGAAGATCAGAGGAAGGGGTGGAGAATCTTTGGGCCAGTTCCGGATAGAAATGGGTGGCGATCCGTTCATAGGGCATACTGTCTAAGATTTTTACCCGATGAATCTCACTGCTGTTGATCAACAGCAGATTTCCCCTTTTTAGATGATAGCGGTGTCGGTCAATATAGTAATCCACGTTGCCCTGAAGAAAAAGAAATAGTTCAAAGGAGTCATGCATATGGTAAGCTTCATTGGAAGCAGAGCCGGACAGCATGTGATGGCTTCGGATCATCTCAGGAAAATGGACCTGCTGGTATATTGGATTCTTTTCTTCCCCCATAATCATTACCTCCAGAGCAAAAGTCAGATAACGCAATAAAACTACAAAAAACAGCAAAGAACTTGCGCTGATTCTATTGTATGATAAAATCACAAAAACGCAAGAGGAGAAGGAAAAAAATGAAATTTGTGGTAAAGAATCCGGATTTTCTGGCCAGCCCATACACAGGGATGACCAGAGAACACTGGCTTAGTGCCTGTGAATTTTTGCTGGAAGGAATTTTTTCTAATTTATCATCAGAAGAGGATCTTCCTGTCAGCAGACGAGTGGAGTTTGAAGTCAGCTATCCCAGAAAGGACACCTCCCCTGCCAAAGATTACGCGGAGAAATTTGAGGGCCTGGCCAGAAGCTTTCTCATAGCGGCCCCCCTTCTGAGAAACCGCCCCCGGTCCAGAGTAAAGGGTATCTCTGTGGCAGAGTACTACAAGAACATGATCTTGTGGGCAGTGACAGAGGGACACAAGAATTATCTGAAAAACTGGAAAGATCTTTTGTCCATAGCGGTGGAGGGGGAGACCACCTTTCAGCACACCTGTGAGTGCGCTTCCCTGGTCATCGGCCTGGACCAGTGCAGGGAGGTAATATGGGAGACTTACACAGAGGAAGAGCAGAAGAAAATCGCTGAATACCTTATGGGTTTTGGGGTTGAGAAGACAGAGTCCCACAACTGGCGGCTGTTTAACATGCTGATTTTAGGATTTCTGTGGAAGGAAGGGTATGACATCGACACAGGGCTGATGAGAGACCACAGCCAGGCCATCCTGACCTACTATGCGGGAGACGGCTGGTACCGGGACGGCCATCGGTTTGACTACTACACTCCATGGGCCTTTCAGGTCTATGGGCCTGTGTGGAATCAGTGGTACGGCTATGAAAATGAACCAGAGATCGCGGCAAAGATTGAAGAATATGCCAACGCGATGACCGATGTGTTTTCTTCCATGTTTGACAGCCAGGGCCATGTAACACTGTGGGGAAGAAGCGGGATTTACCGCAATGCCGCCGCCTCCCCCTATGCTTCCGCCTTTCTCTTAAACCATCCCAAAGCGGACCCGGGATATGCCCGGTGGGTGAACTCCGGCGCGCTTTTGCAGTTCATAACCAGGGAAGATGTGTTTGTAAACGGCGTGCCTGCCCTTGGATTCTACGGTCAGTTTCTGCCCATGGTCCAGGGCTACAGCTGCGCGGAAAGCCCTTACTGGATCGCCAACCCCATGGTGGCTTTGACCTATCCGGAGGATCACCCCTTCTGGACAGCCAGGGAGAACCGGGGAGATTGGGACCATGTGGGAAAGAACGGTTTTGTGGAAACCGTCATGGATGGGCCGGGGATCGCGGCGGCCAGGCTGGGTGCCAACGGGGCCTGTGAGTTCCGCGCGGCCAAAGGCCTGTTTGGGCCGGGAAACGAGTATGTGCCTTACTATGTCCGCCTGGGATTCCACAGCCACTATCCGTGGGAAGCCTTTGATTATGGAGGGGCAGAGGCCATGCAGTACAGCCTGTCCATGGGGGAGGGAAAATCTCCGGCTGTCCCCAATGTGATTCTCTACGGCGGAGTGAAATCCGGAGTCCTTTACCGCAAAGAATACTTTGATTTCCGGTTCAGTTTCCAGGCCCTTCCCTGTGTGGATCTGGCGGATTTCCCTGTGGCGGGAGGGATGGTGCGGGTAGATAAGTTTCGAATCCCCACAGGGCCGTTTACCCTGACAATGGGGGCCTACGGGTTCCCGGTGAATGAGGATGGCACAGAGCCGGTTGTGGAATATCGGGAAGATAACAAGGGGTCAGCGGTCATACTGAAAGGGAAGGGAGGAAGACAGATGGCCCTTGTGACATGGGGCGGCTGGCAGTCTCTGAAAGTGAAACGGCGGACCGGCGTCAATCCTTTTGGACGGCCAAGCATTCTGGCCTACGGGACACTGTCCAGAAGCCGCTGTTATGAGTACGGTCCCTATGTCGCGGTTTCCGCCATTCTCACAAAGGAAGACGACAGTCCCTGGACAGATGAGGAGCTGTTCCCTATTGAAAGCATCTCCTATGGAGACAGGGACGGCTACGGCGCTTATGGTCCGGTGACGCTGGCTATGAAGGATGGAAGAACCATGGTTGTAGATTATGACGGACTTGAAGGACACCTAATGTTATAAATTATATAAATATTATTATATTATATATTGAATTATAAAGCAGATATTGTGAATCTTAAGATATTAATGTAAATCGAAAAATGTTACATTTATGCAAAGCGTCCTCTTTGTTATACTTTTATAAAAGATAACAAAGGGGGCATTTTTATGGCACAATGGCACAGACCGAGACGAACAGCTTTTGTGATAGCGGCGGCGTTGATGTTCAACACTGTACCTGTTTATGGAGGCACTTACAAAGAAACCATGGCCAAGTCGTTTTCCGACAACAGCAGAGAAGGGTCTCCATCTGACGCGGACAAAGGGACAGTTTCCAATGGTCTGAGGGCGGCGCGGCAGGAGGAAGGGACTGTCTACTATGTAGACGCGGTGGCAGGAGACGACAAAAATGACGGAAAAACGGAGGAGACAGCCTGGAAGAGTTTTGACAGGGTCAATGGAAAGACCTTTCTTCCCGGAGACAAGATTCTGTTAAAAGCTGACGGAATCTGGAATCAGCCTCTGAATCCTAAAGGAAGCGGACGAGAGGGAGCGCCCATTATCATTGATATGTATGGCGAAGGAAACCGTCCGATCATCAACGGAAATGGTACATCAGGTCCTTCCATCACCGGAGCGGTGACGATCTACAACGAAGAGCACTGGGAAATCTACAATCTCGAGGTGACAAACCTGGAGGCCACAGACGAGGCGGGAGAGTCTATGGACAGCGGCACCAGTGAGAGGGCAGGAATCCTGATCTATTCATCCAACCAGAAAAAGGTTTATGACCATATTGTGGTGAAGAACTGTTATGTCCATGACGTGAACTCCAGCTTAAAAGGAGGAAAAACCTCCGGCGGTATTATTATCATGGGACATTATCTGGATAAAGACGGCAACAGAGTGACCATTGACGATAACGGCAATCTGACAGCCAAGGCCATGGGAAGGGCGGCATTCTCCGATGTGCTGATTGAAGGGAATTATGTAAAGAATGTAGCCATAGAAGGTATTCGAAACAAGTGCAACACAGATATCGGCAGTTCCGGATGGGGGAGAAATGAATTTTTAAAGAACTTCTCCGATGTCACAATCCGTAATAATTATCTTCAGGATGTGGCAGGAGACGGCATTGTTCTGACGGAGACCATAGGCGGCCTGGTGGAAGGGAACATGGTCAATTCTTCCTGCGGTATGGACAGGGGAAAAGTCAACTACGCTCAGTGCTGGACAATGTTTGCCGACGATGTGGTGGTACAGTACAACGAGGTGTACGGAAACAAGTACGGTTATGATGACGGAGAAGCTTTTGACTCCGACATGAATAATAAGAACAATATCTTTCAGTACAACTTGAGCCACGACTGCGGAGGAGGGGCCATGCTGTTTATGGCCAGCCAGGATAACACCATATTCCGGTACAACATCAGTATCAACGACGGTTTGGGCACATTTCCAAACGGAAAAGAGATGCAGCAGCAGCTGATCCACTATGACAACACAGCTTTTGATACAGGGAGCAGGGTAGGTAAGATCTATAATAATACCTTTGTTACTTTTGGCCAGGGGAAAAAGACCGCACTGTATGGCGGCAAATCCGACAGAACCTGTTTTATTGATTTTAAAAACAATATTGTCCTGGCCCAGGACGGAGCTGTAGTCACTTTTGCGCCTTTAGATGTACCAGATGAAAACGGCAAAAATATGGAGTCCAAGATTCATCCAGAAAGCAGGATTGAGAACAACTGTATCTGGCCGGAGAGTATTCTGAATACGAGAAACGGAAGTTTTCTTACAAAAGAAGAACTGGAGAAAAAAGGAAATATTTTTGCGGACCCGAAGCTTGTGGACTATGACGGAGGAAAGGACTACTCAGATTATGTGTTCCCCCTGGAGGAGCTTGAGAAGCTGGCGGATTCAGACTTCACAAAGGAGCTGATTCAGAAACGGTCGGAGCCTTACGCCCTGACAGAAGGCTCTCCATGTATTCGAGCAGGACAGAGAATAGAGGGAATGCCCACCCAGGATCTTATGGGCAACACTATCGCGGGCCGGGCAGACATCGGCGCTCTTGAATTTTCTGTAGAAGATGAGGAAGCAGAATCTGTGGAGGAAGTAAAGATTGTCACCATGGTGGGGGTAAAGCCGGAGCTGCCCCACTCATTGGGAGTTACAATGGATGGAAAGACTTATGAGTACCCGGTGGAGTGGGATGAGCTGAGGGAGGAAGACTGGACAAAACCAGGAGTTATTAAACTTCTGGGACACCTTCCCGGTTTATCAAACCAGGTGACAGCCATGATCGTGGTGGCGCAAAAAGCGGAAAGCGCGGAGGTTGTAGAGGTTACGACTTACGCGGGAATTTATCCGACTTTGCCGGAGTATGTGACGGCAACCTTTGAAGGCAATATTACCGCGGACATGAAAGTAGAGTGGGAAAAACTGGACGTGGAAAAGTACTCAAAGGAAGGGGTCGTAGAAGTAAAGGGACGATCAGGGAACCTGGAGACCGAGTTTGTGGCAAAGGTTACAGTGATCGGGACCATAGGAGACGGAAAGACTGTGGAGGAGGTTACTGTCGCGAAAGACGGTTATGCCCAGGAAGATGATAATGGCAATGATAATACCGTAATTAAAATAAAGACAGCGACAAATGCGCCTGCTTATACAAGAAGAGGTCTTATTGCTTTTGATCTTACAGGAAAGGAAGAAAATATTAATTCTGCCACAAAGATTTCCATCAAGATGCAGATGACTCGGCCTGGAGTAAACGAGGCCGATTGGAAGAACATCAACCAGGCTTTTTACCTCAATGTCTATGAGACGGAATACGATACATGGGAAGAAACAGGAATTAAATGGAGTCAAGTATCAGCGGGAGATCCTCAAAAATTGGCAATAGAAAACAAGAGAATCGTGTATGCGGATATCAGGGATCTTCATAATTATATGGTAGAACTGGATGTGACAGATTGGGTAAAGAAAGCATACAAAAAGGATGGGCAGACAAAATATTCCTTCTTGATGGCAACCGAATATTTTGGCGAGTTTGCCACCGGGGACAATGGGGGAATTGATTTTGCCTCCAAAGAGAGGGCCGGGGCCATGGCTCCTACTATGGTGCTGTCCAATGTCTACGAGACGGGAACAGAGGAACTTGCCGTATCGACTCCTGCCGGAAAGGCTCCGGTTCTTCCGGAACAAGTAAAAGTCATGTATTCCGACGGCAGCGAGAAGACTGCCGTGGTGGAATGGGATGAGATCCGTCCTGCTCAATATGGAACCCAGGGAACTTTCCAGGTATGGGGAAAAGCAGAAGGAGTCAATATACCTGTAGTATGTAAGGTTACTGTACTGGAGGCTCTGGCCAAGGTGGCGGCAGTGAAAGAAATTCAGCCTATCATCAAGATGACAGAGACACCATGGGATGAGCTGGGCCTTCCTGAGACCGTGAAAGTAGTGTTGGACAACGGTCAGGAGGCAGATGTAAAGGTTCAGTACTGGTTCCCGGACTGCGCCTATGACCCGACTAAGGAATTTTTCTACACATGTATCGGCTACCTGGATCTGGAGGGACATGAGTCTATTGAAAATCCTAACCAGATGGTTGCCACAGTGAATTTAAGTATTATCGAGCCGGAAGACAAAAACGCGCTTCTGTCTCTCTACACAGAAGTGGCAGAGCTTTTGAACCAAGGTGAGGCTGACAAGCTTACTCCGGCAGCCAAAGAACGTCTTATGAAAGCTTTCAACAAGGCCTCAGAACTTCTTGTGGATTTTAAAGCTTCCAGGGAAGACATCCACCAGACCTATTGGGATCTGATGAACGCCGTGTGGGATATGGAGAAAGAAGAAAACCTGAAGGCAGATACCAAGAAGCTGGAGGACCTGGTATTGATCGGGGAATCTAAAAATAAAAAGGATTATACAGAGGAATCTTATGAGGTTCTGAAAGATGCCCTTGAACAGGCAAAGGAGATACTGAAAGATAAGACTTTGACCTTGAAAGATCAGGACAGAGTAAATCAGGTCTGTGATGAATTGAAAGAAGCGATTGACGGTCTGGAATTCACGGGAAAACCTGAGGAGACCAGAAAAGTGATGACGGGAATTAAGATTGTATCACTGCCGGAGAAAACCATATACAAGGCCGGAGAGGAATTTTCCATGAAGGGCCTTTCTGTGGAAGCGGTCTATGATGACGGAACAACAAAACATATCAGCGGATACGATATCAGTGGAGCCAATACATCAGTGCCGGGAACAAAAACCGTGGTTGTCACCTATCGGATAGCCATTAATGACGAAATCAAGGTATTTACGGACACTTTCGAGATTTTGGTTAAAGAGAAAGAAGGCAATGAACCAGGAACCGATGAACCAGGAACTGACGAGCCGGGGACTGACAAACCAGGGACGGATGAACCGGGAACCGACGAGCCAGGGACGGATGAACCGGGAACCGACGAGCCAGGGACGGATGAACCGGGAA
>CAJUSJ010000009.1:0-32059 GCA_910588865.1 uncultured Lachnospiraceae bacterium | reverse complement strand
CAGGGACGGATGAACCGGGAACCGACGAGCCAGGGACGGATGAACCGGGAACCGATGAGCCAGGGACGGATGAACCGGGAACCGATGAGCCAGGGACGGATGAACCGGGAACCGACGAGCCAGGGACGGATGAACCGGGAACTGACGAGCCAGGGACGGATGAACCGGGAACTGATGAACCGGGAACTGACGAGCCAGGGACCGACAAACCGGGAATTGACAAACCTTCCATCAACAGACCAGGAGGAAGCGGCGGCAGCGGCAGTACAAAGAAAACCGGGAGTAAAGGAACCTGGAGTCAGGACGGGGCGTCATGGAGACTCAGAAAGCCTGATGGATCTTATGCCGCCGATGAATGGGTACAGGTTGACGGAAAGTGGTACCGTTTTAATCAGAAGGGATATATGCAGACCGGTTGGTTTGCCGACGGGCAGAATTGGTACAGACTTGGAGAAGACGGGGCCATGGAGACCGGTTGGGTTAAAGATGTTGACGGTTTCTGGTATTATCTTGATGAAAGCGGAGCCATGAAAGTAGGCTGGGTTCTGATTCAAGGACGCTGGTATTACCTGAATCCGGTTTCGAAAGGAAAGACCGGCTGGAGCAGCGATGAGGACGGAGCATGGAGCCTGGGAACACCTGAGAAAGGAAGTCGTCCTCTGGGAGCCATGTATCTGGAGGAGGAGACACCGGACGGCCACAGGGTAGACGCCAATGGGGTATGGAATCAGTAGGAGAGTATGTTTCCTGGCTGACGGACAAAAAAATCCGTCAGCCAGGAAAATCAGACGGAATCTGACCGAAACGACAGGGGGAACACCTTATGAAATTAAAATGGAAAAAGATATTGGCCGGTATTCTGGTCATGGCTATGGCAGTGTCAGGGAACACCAGAGTCATGGGAAGTCCCAAGGCCGGGGAAGAAGCCATAACTCTCACAGCCACAGATGACGTATATGTTCAGGGCGGAAAAACCGCGGATAAAGTGTATGCCGATATCCCCAGTTCCGGAAGCGTGCTCAGGATAAAATCAGGCACCGCGGACTATACCAGACATACATTGCTTAAATTTGATATCTCTTCTCTGAAAAACGTGGATGTAGGTGAGGCAGAGCTGAGGCTCCAAATGGGTGAGAATATGGGGACCAGTTTTGAGAAGGCATATATCTACAAAGTAGACAACAATTGGGAGGGAACTAAAGTTACATATAACACAAAGCCGAAAGCCGTCAGTACAACACCGGATGTGACCATTACGAAAGCCGATGTATATGGAACAACACCTGGTTCTATGGTAGCCATAGACCTTACGGAACTTGTGAGTTCGGCTCTTCAAAAGGGAGAGACCACCATTTCTCTTGAACTCACCAGTGATGACCAAAACCCTGATGGAGGCCAGAGGAATACGGCTATGATCTTTTACTCCACAAGATCCGGAGGAGAGAAGCTGCCGCCTTGCTTAAAGATCTATCCTTCAAAAAGCCAGCCAGATCCTGTATTTAGAGAGCTGAGGGAAAAGTGGCTTGATAATCTTTTGGGGGGAGAGCTGGACAGGAGCAATGAGGCAGTAAATATTTACATAAGCAACCAGGATGACAAAGCAAACAGATACTGGGATTCCATGAAAAAAAGCGATGATCTGTCTCGTTCCAATCTGTGGGATGATCTGGATATGAGCTATCTTCAAGGAACCGGGGATACTGCTAAAGTTCATTCCGGCAATGTGGCAGAGACCTTTTACAGGCTGAAGGATATCGCTGTGGCCTGGGCCACAGAAGGATGTCAGATCTATCAGAAAGAGGATGTAAAAACAGAGCTTATAAAGGCTCTGGATTTCATGAATGAGAACCATTATTCGGACAGTGATGTAAATACTCCGGTGTTCGGCAACTGGTGGCACTGGGAGATCGGAGGCCCCATCGCTTTTATGGATACGGCTCTGATTCTCTATGATCATCTGACTCCCGGCCAGATACGATCATACGGGAACGCGGTAAACAGATTTACCAATGTCTGTGACAAACCCTCCGGCTATCCCGGCTCACCGGCCATGTCCGGCGCCAACCTGATCGATAAAGGAATGGCGGTGGTTCAGGTGGGAATCCTTACAGAAAACGGCGCCAAGCTGGATCATGTGAAGTCGGCTTACAAGACAGTGTTCCGGTATGTGGACTCTGGAGACGGATTTTACAGAGACGGCTCTTTTATCCAGCACGCGGCTTTGGCTTATATGGGAGGCTATGGATCTCAGCTTTATGAGAAGCTGGGCATCCTGTTCAATGTACTGGCAGGTTCCGACTATGAGTTGAGCTACGATGACCACAGCGAGGATCTGGTCTTTGACATGGTGTTTGAAGGAATCGAGCCGTTTCTGTACAACGGGCTGTGTATGGATATGATCTCCGGCAGGGACATTACCAGAAATACCTCCAGCGACAAGGAGCGGGGAGCCGAACTTATGGATGCCCTGATGCCTCTGGGAGATGCCATGCCCGGGGAACAGAGAGACCGGTTCAACAGCATGATGAAATACTATATTGGCATAGACGAGGATTACTATTATAATCAGAGTACCCATATCGCGTCTCTCATGAAAGCCAATGAGATCATGAAGGACAGCTCCATCAAGCCCAGAAGCGGCTATGCTCTTCACAAGTTGTTTGCCTCCATGGATAAGCTGGTACATATTACTTCTGATTATGGCTTTGCCTTGTCCATGCACAGCAGCAGAACGTATGGACATGAACTGATCAACAGTGAGGGGAAAAGGACCTGGAATATTGCCGATGGTATGACCTATCTCTACAGCGATGACAGAGAACAGTACGGGGAAGGCTACTGGGCTACGGTGAATCCAAAACGACTGGCAGGAACCACTACAGAGTATGTGGAACGTCCAGCCGGAGCCGGAGATCGGACAACAAACATCTACAGCTGGGTAGGAGGTTCCAGCATTGGAAGCTGGGGAAGCGCGGGGATGCATTTTAGAACCTTGGGAAACAGCGGAAACGGCAGAACAGGCACAGACGCCAAAAAATCGTGGTTTATGTTTGACAATGAGATCGTGGCTCTCGGAAGCGGAATCACGTCCTCTACCGGAAATTATGTGGAGACGATTGTGGACAACCGGAAATTAAAAGCAGACGGCTCCAACCGTGTGACAGCTGACGGGACAGAGACAGATGTTCGGGATGACGGGCAGGAAACCCCGGAGAAAGGTACATTGTTAAAGCAGATTTCCTGGCTCCATCTGGAAGGAAACACAGCCGGCTCCCACATTGGGTACTATTTCCCGGAGAAGGCTGATATCATGGCCCTGAAAGAGCGGCGGAACGGAAACTGGAATACCCAGGGAACTACTGAGGGAGAGGAGACCAATGAATTTGCCACCTTCTGGTTTGAACATGGAAGATCCCCTGAGAATCAAGATTACGCTTATGTGATCTTACCAGGCATGAATCCCCAGACAACGGAAGAATATGCTCAAAATCCCCAGATTCAGGTGATAGAACGCAGTGTGGATGCTCACGGAGTAAAAGAGAATACATTGGGGATCACGGCAGTGAATTTCTGGAACGACAAAGAGAAGACCGTGGCAGGTATCACATCAGACAGAGCCTCCTCTGTGACCATGAAGTTTGACGGGCAGCAGGTGACTGCGGGAATTTCTGATCCTACCCAGGAAAATACAGAGACCATCCATGTAACCCTCCCCTACACAGGAGGAGCCGTGAAGGCAAAAGACAGTAATATAGAGGTTTTGGAGACAGTGCCTTTTATCAAGCTGGCAGTGAAGACAGGAGGACTGAAAGGACAGACCGTCAGGATCACCATGGAGGCCTCGGAGGTTTCCAGGCTGGAGATCACAGGTCTGGCAGAGGAACCGGCGGAAATACAGACAGACCTGGGTGTCAAATTCGCTGATCTTACTCTTCCGGAGACCGTAAAGGTTTATGACCACACGGGAGGAGTTCATGAGCTGGAAGTACAGTGGCAGCGGGGAGATTACCAGAAAGATTATGCGGGCGTTTATGAGATTCCGGGAATTCTGGTGCTCTCGGATGGCTTGTACAATACTGCCAATATCCAGGCAAAACTTTATATTATGGCGGGGCAGACTGAGATTTACTCCACAGATGACGTCTTTGTCCAGGGAGGCGCTGACGGCGACAAGAACTTTAAATCCTCTACGTCAGGTCTCATCGTCAAATACGATCAGAACAGCCAGACCTACACCAGGAAATCTTTGATAAAGTTTGATATCCGTCAGGCTCCTGTAGAAAAAGAGCAGATCTACCTGACTCTCCAGATCAAGGAAGGTGTGCCGGAAAAAGACTTTACCCTGGCCCAGATCTGGCAGGTGGAAAATAACTGGAGTGACCATACGGTGACATTTAACACCAGTCCTGACCGTATAGGGGCGGAACCGGCGGCAGTGCTGACGAGAGATGAGGCAACCAGAGAAAAAGTGGTTAAGTTTGATGTGGCTTCGATCATCCGGGCTGCCAGAGAGGCAGGGGAGACAGAAGTATCTTTTGAGATCAGCATTCCCACCCAGGCCCCAAACAACTACATTGAGTTTCTTTCTTCCAGAACCACTGTGAAAGACGGAATAAGGCCATGTCTCACATGGGATATTCCGGAGTACAGGCCGGAGAAGATGAAGATCGAGAATCTGCGCTTCGTGGTAGACCAGGTGGCGTCATCTGTGGAGTCCTCAGAGTTTATCAATGCGGATATGACTCGGCTGGAAGAACTGATCGTCATGGCCCGCCAGGTTCTGGCAGACCCTGATGCCACCATGGAGGAGATCCACGAAATGGAAAGACTTTTAACAGAAGAAATGGTAAAATATAGAAGAAAGTAAACATAACAATCGGGAGGTATGACATGAGAAAGAAAGTGTCCAGGTGGCTTTTGGCTGCTGCCGCGGTCATCGGGGTGATGGCAGTCTGTATGGGGAGAAAGGCTTTTGACAGATCTTCGGATGCCGCCATAAGTCTGGAAGGATATGACATCACCACAGACCACCTGGCACTTTACGAAAAGGATCTTCGGAGTACCGTGTCTTCCTACTTTTACCAGGTCTATCATCTGGACCCCAATGAAGAAGGATTCTGGGAAAAAGAAGTGGATGGTCAGACCCCGGGGCAGGTTCTGAAAGAAAGGGCCAGAGCTCAGGCGATTTTGGATACCGTTGAGAGAATTGAGGCCAGAAAACATGACATAGACATCCCCGTAACTTTGGAAGAGATGAACAGGGCCCTGGAAGAAAAGAATCAAGCCGGGGAAAAGGGGACAGGTACATATGGACCAGAGCAGTACGGTCTTGCGGAATACCTTTCCAGAACTCAGCTGGATGCCAGAGAGGCTTTGAAAGAAGCGTTGTTGAAGGATGAACTGGCTCCTTCCCAAGAGCAGCTGAGACAGATTTATGATAACGGAGATCCGGAGATATTCTCCAAAGGATTTAAAGCCAGAGTGGGAATCTACAGCTATTATTCTATGAAAGTGGGAGATTACCCAGAAGACCTTGGTCAGGCATGGAGCTTTGTGACCGAGGCCGAAGCCGCGGGACAGAAACCGGAGGAAACCATAGCCAGAGTCAGGGAGACTTTTGGCATAGAGATGGACTATGAAGAAGTGGAGTGTGATACGGATTCTTTGCCCAGAGATAATCAGGAGGCGGCATGGCTGGCAGAGCAGATTGACGGAAGGGAAAGGGGGTGGCTCAGTCTCCCTCTGGAGTACGGCGCTTCCCAGGAGCTTATCAAGGTAATTGATATGGAAGATTACGGAACCGTCAGCTGGGAGGAGGCCCAGGGGATGCTGACCAGTTTGTGGCTGGAGGAGGCGTACCCCGCTTATTTGAGGGGCAGGGCGGAAGACTATGGATACCAGGAGGGAAGCCGGTGAAGAGAAAAACAATCTTATTTCGAATCATGGCCTATAACATCTGCATGATCTGTTTTATTGGAACGATCTTCAGTGTCAGCAGCTATGTCACCGCTTATCAGAAAGCAGTACAACTGGCTCAGAATTCCGTAAATTATCATGTTCAGAGCATTGCCAATTATTATAAGGATGCCTATGAAAAAATGGTGAATCTTGTTCTCAACTGCGCGGAGAGGGATCTGATTGACTTAAGATCCCTGGGAAACCTTGAGACAGCGGAGGAAAGAAAGAAGGGGCTGGAGTATGTAAAGCTGATCAGCGATTTCTGCGCGATCACAGGCTATGGCCATTATATCAGCCGGCTCACCATATTTGGAAGTCGTTTTCCTGTCCATATTTCCACAGGAAGCACCTACAGCAGCACAGACGACGGAAAAAGGATCCGGGAGGCCTGGTGGTTTGAGAGAGAACTGCAAAAGGACACCTACAATTACAAGCTTGACGTGGTAGAGTCTCCTTTTTACAGGGAGAAGGAGCGGATGATTCCCATAGTCATCAGGAATTCCGATTCCGGAAAACCGGACTGGACAGCGCTTTTTGTGTCTCCCCGGCTGTATCAGGATAAGCTGGAGAAGGATGATAATCAGAACACAGTGCTGGTATACGCCTACACAGGACAGCAAATCGGCGGGATCGGGGATTTGGAAGGCGAGGACTGCCGCCGGCTTCTTGAGGACATACTGGCAAAAGGAGACGGGCAAGGGCAGATGGAAGGGACATTAGGGGAGAGAAGCTGCTTTGTCTCCTATGTCCAGGATTCCAGAAGCGGGATTCTGGTGATGGAGATCATGGACATGGCGGTCTTGAAAAATGACCGCCTGCTGCTGTTGCAGACCGTGGTCTTCATCTTTTTGGCGTGCGCGGGGATCGGGATGACATTGTCTCTTTTCTACGGCAGATGGATGAAGAGACCCATTGACCGGCTTGTAGACCAGGTGGGAAAAGTGGGCGAGGGAGATTTTGAGCCAAACCCTGAGCTGGAGAGCCAGGATGAGCTGGGGATGATCGGAAAGGCCATCAATGCCATGAGCAGCCAGATCGAGGAGCTGATGAGAGAACAGCTGGAAAATGAGAAGGAGAAGAACCGGCTGAAGATCAAGATGCTCCAGGCCCAGATCAATCCCCATTTTCTCTACAACACCCTGGATTCCATCAAGTGGATCGCCGTGATCCAGAAAAACAGCGGCATCGTCAAGGCGGTAACCGCTTTGTCAAAGCTTCTAAAGAACATGTCCAAGGGAGTTGACGAGCATATTACCTTAAGGCAGGAACTGGATTTTGTAAATGACTATGTGATTATCGAAAAATTGAAATACGCGGAAATGTTCGATTTGAAGGTGGTGGTAGAGGAAGAAGGGCTTTATGACGCGAAGATTGTAAAGCTTACTCTCCAGCCCCTGGTGGAGAATGCCATATTCAGCGGCATTGAGCCAGGAGGAAAAGATGGAACCATCCTGATCCGCGCCTATGGAGAAGAGGGCTGTCTGTATGTGTCTGTGCGGGATAACGGCATTGGGATTCCGGAGGAGGTGGTGCCTCAGCTTCTGGACCACAAAGAGAAGCTGAAAGGGGACCAGATGAGCGGCATCGGCCTGCCCAATGTGGACAGAAGGCTGAAACTGATCTATGGAGAAGAGTATGGGCTTTCTGTGGAAAGTCAGATGGGAAAGTTTACTCAGATTACTGTAAAGATTCCATTAGAGTATTGAAAAGGAGAATAGCAATGTACCGTATCATGCTGGTGGATGACGAACCTTTGATTCTGGCGGGGATCGCTTCCCTGCTGAACTGGGAAGAATATCAGTGCAGGATTGTGGGCAAGGCCTCTAATGGCCATCAGGCTCTGTCTCAGCTGGAGGAACTGGAGCCGGATATCATTATTACAGATATTAAGATGCCTGGTTTGGATGGGATCGGGTTCATGAAGGAGGCCATTGAGAGAGGAAGCTCCGCGGCTTTTATTGTTCTCACGAATCTGGAGGAGTTTGCCCTGGCCAGGGAGGCCCTGCGCCTTGGAGGGGTTGACTATCTGGTGAAACTGGAGCTGGATGAGGAGATGCTTAAAAAAGTCCTGTCCAAGGCTATAGAGCGATGCCGGCTTAACCGCCGAAAAGGACTTCTGGAAAAAGGGGCGGAGCTGTCAAAATATACTATGGAGGAGAGGGTCCGGAACTATTTTATGCGCAGACTTGTGTATGATGTGGAAACCCAGGCTGATGAGTCGCTGACAGAAGAGATCCGGGACCGTTTTTCACAGGTAGTGCTGATGCTGATCAACTTTAATTATGGCTTTGAAGGCTTTTCGCCTACATTTACAAGAGATGATCAGAAGAAGGTCATGGGGTTCGCGGAGAATATCATCAGCGATATGGTGAAAGGATTTTTTGAAAACAGCTGTCTGCTGCGCCGGGATCAGAACGGCCTTGTTCTGGTTTTATCTCTGTCTGGAGATCAGGAGTCTTATGAGGAGAGGATTCAGGTCATGAGCCGGAAATTCCGTCAAGTAGTAAAAGACTATTTTGAAGTGCCGATCTCCATTGCCGTGAGCCAGAAGGGAGGGGAGATTCAGGATCTTCTCTATCAGGCCATGAGCGCCATGAATTATACATATTATGAAAGTTCTGAGAATGTGGTCTTTTATTCCGAAAAATGTGAGGAGAACAGGAGGCACAGCAGCAATTTTAATATCAATTTTTTGAAAAAGGAGCTGTCCGGGGCTGTGCGTCAAAATGACAGCAAAGGTTTTTTAAACATCATGAACCAGGTCATCCAGCTTTTTGGAGAGTGTATGCCCGCGAAAACCCAGGCAATCAATGGCTGCGGCAACCTGTACTACTTTATTCTCTCCCTTATTGAGGATCAAGATGAGCGGCTGTTTCCCTACGTGGTAGATATTGTAGGACATCTAAACCGCATGGAAAGCCTTGAGAGTATCCTCCGGTGGCTGGAGGGATTCCGGGACGAGGTGGTGAGAGTTCTGGAGGCAAGAGGAGAATTTAAGGTGGGACGGAATGTTGAACTGGTTCAGAAATACATAAAGGAGCACTGCCAGGAAAAGATCACTCTGAGGCAGATGGCGGGAATTTTAAACATCAGCCAGGGGTATCTCAGCAGCGTTTTTAAAAAACAGACCGGAAAAAAGTTTTCCGACTATGTGACAGAGGTGAAGATTGGGAAAGCCATGGAGCTTATTGAAACCCATCAATATACCATGTATGAGATTTCCAATATGCTGGCATTTGACACACAGTACTATTTCAGCACGGTATTTAAAAAGATCACCGGGTACACGCCCAAGGAATATGAAAATATGACTATCCAGAAAAAACTTCTGTGATAAAAAAGGAAAAACAGCTCTTTGAAGATGAGGTAATAATCATGAGGTTAAGAAAGTTAGCGGCTTTATCACTGGCGGCGGCAGCCGTCGGGCTGACGGGATATTTGGCCTTTCCGGGCAGCCAGACCAGAACTTCCCCATTAGGGGATAATCAGTCAAACACCAATTCCCAGAAGAAAGTGAAGATTACGGTTTCCGTGTGGGATAACGCCAGTTCTCCCCAGTTTCAGGTCATGGCAGATGCCTTTATGAAGAGCCACCCTGATGTGGAAGTGGAGTTGATTGACACACAGGCTGACGAGTATGACAATAAACTGACGGTCATGCTGGCAGGAGGAGATTCTGACCCGGATGTGATCATGGTAAAAAACGCTGAGACCCAGACCACCATGAAAAACAAAAATCAGCTCCTTGATCTGACAAGCTACATAGCAAAAGACGGAATTGACTTAAGCATCTATAACGGAGGGGCAGAGCAGCTTCAGATGGATGGACGCCAGTATACACTGCCGTTCCGCCGGGACTGGTATGTGCTGTACTATAACAAAGATCTTTTTGATGCCGCGGAAGCGGAGTATCCCTCAGACGATATGACATGGAATGAGTATGAGGCCCTGGCAAAGCGGATGACCAGGGGGGAAGGAAGCACCAAGGTTTACGGGACGCACAACCACACCTGGATGGCGCTTGTGTCCAACTGGGCGGTGCAGGATGGTGAGAACACTCTGATGAGCGAGGATTACGCTTTTTTAAAACCATACTATGAGCAGGCTCTGAGGATGCAGGAACAGGGAATCCTCCAGAGCTATGCCAGTTTAAAGACAGGGAGCATACACTATACAAGTGTTTTTGAGCAGCAACAGTGCGCCATGCTTCCCATGGGGAGCTGGTTTATCGCCATCCTGATCCAGGATCAGAAGGAGGGCAAGTTTGATTTTAACTGGGGTGTCACAAAGATTCCCCATCCGGCAGGAGTGGAAGCGGGAGCTACGGTAGGAACGGTAACTCCCATGGCTGTCAACGCCAAAACCGATGTCTCGGATCAGGCATGGGAATTTGTGAAATTCGCTACCAGCGAAGAGGGTGCCAGGATTCTGGCAGCCAACGGCGTATTTCCGGCCATCACATCTGACGAGGTCATAGAGAGCCTCTCATCTATGGAAGGTTTTCCGGAGGATGGAAGAACCGCTCTGGAAGTGAAGAGCTTTGCCCTGGACCGGCCGCTGGATGCCAAGATGGCGGCAGTGCGGAAGGTGATCGAGAAAGAACATGACATGATCATGATCGGCGAGGAGGATATTGACACAGGAATCGCCAACATGAACCAGAGGGCGGCAGAGGACAGGAAAGGGCCAGACTGAGCATCATCCCGAGCCAGTTTGTTTCTGGTGATCGTTATGCTGTGTCAGAAGCCCTTCGCCAGACTCCTCCCTGTCAGAGCGGTCATCCTCTGGTCTGCCTTTAAAATGGTTCATCAGCAGCAAATATCCATAGACCGCGGCCGGGATGACGATGGTGCCGAACAGGGAGGCCATAAGACAGCTCCTGGCAAAAGGGCTGTCTATAAAGGCCAGGATCAATGTAATCAGATACAGGCCGCCAATAAGGATCAGGGCGGTAATGGCCATTATCCGTTTTCTTTTCATCAGAATGTTCTTCCTTTCCGGGTCAGATTTCCTCTGCCAGGGACTCCCACAGTTCATACAGTTGTTCTAACCGCTCTTTAATCTTTTCCTTTTCTCTGTGGATCTCCATAAGTTTCCCCGCGTCCAGGGCAATCTCCGGCTTCATAAGCTCCTGGTCAAGCTGGGCGTCCCCGGCCTCAAGAGAGGCGATTTCGTCCTCCGCCTTTTTTAAGTCATTTTGTTTTTTTCGCAGCCTGGCCTGTTCCTCCTTCTTTGCCTTCCAGTCCTGCTTTCCCTCTGTCTGGGGAGGGGAGGAAGGGTGCTTTTTTTGAGAGTCGGACAGGGTTTCTGGTTCACCGCCAGCATAGAGGCTGTTCATCAGCTCCCGCTTCTCCAGATAATAATCATAATTGCCGATGTAGTTGAGAAAGGTCTTCCCGGTCAGCTCCAGGACCCTGGTGGCGGTCTGGTTGATAAAATACCGGTCATGGGATACGTAAAGCACAGTGCCGGTGTACTGGTTCAGGGCATGCTCCAGGATCTCCTTGGAGGTGATGTCCAAGTGGTTGGTAGGCTCGTCCAGGATCAGGAAGTTGGCGTTGGACAGCATCAGCTTGGCCAGGGACACCCGGCCCCTTTCGCCGCCGCTTAGATCGCCGACCCTCTTGAACACGTCATCTCCGGTAAATAAAAACGCGGCCAGCACATTGCGGATTCTGGTGTTGTTCAGGGTAGGGTAGGTGTCCTGGAGCTCGTCAAACAGGGTTTTGTCCATGTGAAGGACCTGGTGATCCTGGTCATAGTAGCCGATGTGGACCCTGGTTCCCAGGGTGATCTCCCCCGCGTCGGCAGGCAGCATCTCATTGATGATCTTCAGGAGGGTGGTCTTGCCGGTGCCGTTGCTGCCGATGACAGCTACCCGTTCCCCTCTTTTGATATCAATATCCACATGGGAGAAAAGATGGTTGTCCCCAAAGGATTTGGCCAGGTTCCTCACGGTCAGCACATCGCCGCCGCTGGTGATGTCCGGCTCCAGCTTGAGGTTCATCTCATCGTTGACCTCAGCGGGCTTTTCCAGCACATCGATCTTGGCCAGCATCTTTTCCCGGCTCTCCGCCCTTTTGATGGATTTTTCCCGGTTAAATGACTTTAACTTGGCGATGACCTCCTCCTGGTGGCGGATCTCCTGCTGCTGATTTAAGTAGGCTTTCAGCTGGGCTTCCCGGATCTGGGCTTTCTTCTGGCCGTAGGCAGAATAGTTGCCCTGGAATACCATGGCCTTGCCCCGGTCCAGCTCCACGATCTTTGTGACTACCCGGTCCAGGAAATACCGGTCGTGGGCCACGATGATCACCGCCCCCTTGTAGTTCATGAGATAAGTTTCCAGCCAGGCGATGGACTCCATGTCTAAATGGTTGGTAGGCTCGTCTAAAAGGATGATGTCCGGCTGGGATAACAGAAGCTTTCCCAGAGACACCCGGGTCTTCTGTCCTCCTGACAGGGTGGAGATCTCCCGGCCAAAGTCCTCCTCCATAAATCCCAGTCCTTTTAACACACCGATGATCTCGCTCTGGTAGCTGTAGCCGTCTGCCAGCTCAAATTGGTGGTTCAGACGGGTGTAAGTCTCAAGCATGTCCTCCAGCTCCTGTCCGCTGGCGTGCTTCATGTTCAGCTCCAGGGCCCGGATTTTCTCCTCCATGTCAATGAGAGGGCGCTTGACCTCCAAAAGCTCCTGGTGGATGGTGCGGTGGCTGGTCAGGTCCTGATGCTGGGCAAGGTAGCCTAAAGTCTTGCCCCGGGAAAGGATGGCGCTGCCCTCATCGGCGGTCAGTTCTCCCACAATAATTTTCAGGAGAGTGGACTTTCCGGCCCCGTTGATGCCCACAACAGCGGCTTTTTCGCAATCTTCTATATGAAAAGAAATATCGTCCAGTATCACATCCTGGCCAAAGGCTTTGGAGATGTGGCTGCAGGATAGAATCATAATGTCCTCCTTCGGTTTGGTTTGTTCTGTTTTTTGTGACGTTTTTAACTATACCAGAGATTTGGTAAATAGACAAGAACAATACTACAGAGGAAACTGGGAAAAATCCACCTCCAGCCCGTCAAGAACCCCTAATGTAACCTTATCCTTGAAATCAAACGTGAATTTTTGATCTGACATAAAATCATATACATGGATGGTATTTCGCTTTGCATCCAGAATCCAGTACTGCCGAACACCGGCATCCTGGTATTTGTTCAGCTTGAGAAGGTAGTCCCGGCTCTGGGTGCTGGGAGACACGATTATAAGCTCTGCCCGTACCTCTTCGGGCAATGATTCCATAAAATCTGAAGTATATGTTTTTTCTTGGGCTAATGCCATATTTTTTTTGATAACCTCTTCCTCTCCCATATACGCGGGCATGGCAAATACCTCCTGGATCAATGGATTTGTTTCCAGTATACGTTATTTCCGCATATATGTCTAATCGTTTTAGCCATAAAGTTTCTCTGAAAAAATGGGCCCGGGAACCAACATGCGGGATCGGCTGATCGCCTTACATTATCTGGAAGTTTTATATTTATTTGTCAGAACAGTCAGTAAGCAAGCGTTTTGTACCTGTTATTTCAGCATCTACTAAACCAATCATCCTTTTTACATTCGCGGCATGAATTGTAGAAACTTCATTTTCCCATAATGGATTAACTTGTTTTTCAATTCCTGTACGATAATTCCGCAGGATTTCAAGGCGTTTTTTTAGAAGCTCATGCTGTTCATCGGGGACAAATGTATTTAGAAAAAAAGCAGCAATAGTAAAGATGTTTGTATCATAATTGAATTGTAAAATAGATGCTTTGAGAGTATCTATAAACTTATCTCTCCCAGTGTCTGAAAGGCAGTAAACAGTACGGTCTGGCATATTGCCTACTTTTTCGGCAGTACCTATTATATATCCCTTTTTTTCTAAAGTTTTTAAGGTAGAGTACACCGTTGAATCAGCAATACTAAACCACCATTTTACATTCATGTAGTTTAAGTGCTTAATTATTTCATACGCGTTCAGTGGCTTTTCATAAATTAGCCCTAATAGCATTGTGGCAGGCTTCGATAACATTGCGCTTCCTCCTTGACATTTGGTTGCATTCATAGTACTCTATATATAGAGTACTATGAATATCAACTATAGTATAACATAATAAATCTAAAAATGGAATAGCGGCAAAGGAGGTTTTACCGCGCGAATGGTTACTGAAGATTTTGATAAAAATAAGATCAAAACAATTTTTATAGCATTAACAAAAGCAAATTTTCATCTTAGTAGTATTTATTGCCTTTTCGGTTGGAGGACAGATTATTCCTATAGTGGCTAAAGGTGAAATTATTCCATGGAACTTGGTTCCTATGGGGATTGTGCCGCTGATTATGACAACCTTTTTTGAAGAGTTTTTATTCCGTGGATTTTTCCAAAATATGTTCGAGAAAGAATTTGACGCGATAACCGCGATTCTGGTTTCTGGATTGATGTTTTCGTTTTACCATGTGGGCTATCCGGGATTTCGTACTTTTGAGGATATTCTTTTGCTGTTTGCCGTTGGAATTGGGTTTGCTGCTGCTTATAAACTTTCTGGAAACAACTTGATTGTCGCGTATTTTGTGAATCTCCCCAATGCCTTTGTAACCTATATGTTGAAATTTAAACAATTTCCCAAAATGGCAATGTCTTCAACAATGGCAAGCATCGTTACATTGTGCGTAATTGTCGCGGTATTTATTGTCCCTGTGAGAGCGAATATAAAAGAAAGGTAAAAACAACGCTTATAGATGAATGGAAATTAATACCCATAATCTGAAACAGGGAGGGACAGATGACCTAGCTGGAAGGGCTGAACCAGACTCCGGGATCCCAGGTTTTTATGTGCTGGAGGCCGTTATTATGGCTGTCCAGACAGGGGTCAGCGTGTATGTGGGACAGAATCTGGGGGCAGGGCAATTTGAACGGATCCGAGATGGTCTGCCTTGTTCCTTTCTGGTGAGGATCCAGAGTCCTACAGGCGGGCCTATGAGGTGGCTGGGGCCAACGTCCATCTTCTTCTTTTATCTATGTTTCTCATGACACCAATGTATCTGCACAGAGTGACTGTACAGACGCTGGGGTTTCCGAGATATGCCGCTATTGCCGGAATCATGCAGCTGGTCACGCGTGTAGGGACGATCGCGGCAGGACCGGCATTTGTGGGGGAGTACGCCTATTATATCCGCGACGGCATGGCCTGGCTGGTGTCTTTGCCTATTGTGGCAGTGCCCTGTTACAGGTATCTGGAAAGGAAAATAAGAGAGTCCGTGAGAACAGGTGACAGCGGCCCGGACAGATCCTGAGCATCCGCGAACAATAATAATGAGATTGTTTTTTAAATGTTCTTTATAGGAAATAATTTGACATTAAATTGCCGCCTTAGTATAATACTTCTTAGCATAGATAGAAAAGAGGAATATGGGCGTGGAATATAAGCCAATCTCAAAAGCAGTGATCGCCAGACTGCCGAGGTATTACAGACATCTGGGAGAGTTGATGGAGGAAGGCGTAGAGCGGATCTCGTCCAATGACCTGAGCCTGAGGATGCGTGTGACCGCGTCTCAGATCCGCCAGGATCTGAACAATTTCGGAGGGTTCGGGCAGCAGGGATATGGATACAATGTAAAATATTTGTACACGGAGATAGCCAAGATCATGGGCGTTGACCGCCAGCACAACCTGATTATCATCGGGGCGGGGAATCTGGGGCAGGCCATCGCCAATTATGCCAATTTCGAGCGGCGGGGATTTATCATCAAGGGAATGTTTGACATCAACCCCCGGCTCATCGGCCGGGTGGTGAGAGGAGTGGAGATCCTGGGAGTGGAGGAGCTGGAGAAATTTATTGTGGACAATCAGGTGCAGATCGCGGCGCTGACCATACCAAAGACCAAGGCCCCGGAGATCGCGGACCGTCTGGTGGCGGCGGGGATCAAGGCCATCTGGAATTTTGCCCACACAGACCTTGTGGTCCCGGAGGATGTGGTGGTGGAAAACGTCCATCTGTCAGAGAGCCTGATGCGTCTTTCTTACCGGGTATGCAGTATGCAGGACCAGAAAGCGCAGAAGGAGAAAATAGAAGAAAGGGCTTTGAAGAAAGAGAAGCCGGAAAGAAACGCGTAGCCATGATAGTGGGAATCGGAACAGACATGATCGAAATTGCCCGTGTTGAGAAAGCCTGCGGTAAGCAGGCTTTTCTGTCACGGGTCTACACGGCAGAAGAGTGCCGGCAGGCGGGGAAAAGCATCTCCAGGCTTGCTGGCAATTTTGCTGTCAAGGAGGCTGTGGCCAAATCCCTTGGGACAGGGTTTTTGGGCTTTGGGCCGGCGGATATTGAGGTGCTGCGGGATGAACTGGGCAAGCCCTATGTCAAGGTTTATGGAGGGGCCAGGGAGAAGGCCCGGGAGAGAAACATCACCTGGTTCCATGTGTCCATCACCAACACAAATGAGTACGCGGTGGCGTTCGCGGTAGCGGAAGGGCCTGAGGACACCGGGGCTGGGCAGGTGCCAGACCTTAAAATTGAAGGAGGGACAGGGTATGAGATATCTGGTAACAGGCGAACAGATGAAGGAAGTGGACCGTTATACCATTGAGTCCATAGGCATTCCATCCATGGTCCTCATGGAGCGGGCCGCCATGGCAGTGGCCAGGGAAGCGGAGAAGCTTGTAAAAAAGACAGACAATATCTGGGCGGTGTGCGGCATTGGCAATAACGGGGCTGACGCCGCGGCGGCGGCCAGGATGCTGGCGCTGAAGGGATATCAGGTGACCATCCTGACCGTGGGAAACCTGGAGAGGGGCACAGAGGAATTTCATACTCAGCTGAAGATCGGAGACCGTCTGGGACTTTCCAGGGTGGAGTGGAAGGATTTTATTCCGGGAAAATGCTCCCTGATCATAGACGGGGTCTTCGGCGTAGGGCTGACGAGAGCTGTGGAGGGAGAGTACAGGGAGATCCTTGACACTTTAGGTGCCATGGACCAGGCGGCGGTGGTGGCAGTGGATATTCCGTCCGGAATCCACAGCGCCACGGGACAGGTTATGGGGACAGCTTTAAGGGCGGATGTGACCGTGACCTTTGGCTGCCAGAAACTGGGGACTGCCCTGTATCCAGGCAGGGAGTACAGCGGCAAGGTGGTGATTGAGGATATCGGGTTTCCTGATATTAGTTACGAGAGGATCCGGCCTTTCGCGTGGACTTTGGGGAGGGAGGAGCTGGCGGGACTGCCGGCCCGGCCTGCTTACAGCAACAAAGGGACATTTGGAAAGGTCCTGGTGATCGCCGGGTCTGGCGGGATGAGCGGAGCCGCGTACCTGGCCGCGCTGGCGGCGTACCGCATGGGCGCGGGGCTGGTGAAGATTATGACTGTGGAAGAAAACAGGCCGGTTTTGCAGCAGCAGCTTCCGGAGGCCATCATCACAACCTACAGACCCCAGGAGCTGTCTGGCGAAAGCCTGGGACAGGACACCGTTTTTCCGGGAAGCAGGGAAGCCGGGGCAAAGGATCCGGATGACGGTTCTAAAGGCAAAATCAGCGATGCCTGGGAGAAGCGGATGGAGAGGGAGTGCGCCTGGGCGGATGTGATCGCGGCTGGCCCCGGGCTGGGACGGGAGCCCTATGTGGAGCTTTTGATCCGGTCGGTTCTCACCAGCGCCTATGTGCCCATTGTATTGGATGCGGATGGTCTCAATGCCATCGCGGACCATCCTTATTTGGAGCAGTATTATACAGAGAATATCGTCATAACTCCTCATCTGGGCGAGATGGCCCGGCTTACAGGAAAAACTATAGGGGAGATACAGAAGAGTGTTCTCCGGACAGCCATGGATTACAGCGTCAGACACGGGATCGTGTGTGTGCTGAAGGACGCGGCCACTGTGGTGGCCAACCGGGAAGGTCAGTGCTATGTGAATACCAGCGGCAACAGCTGCATGGCCAAGGCAGGCTCCGGCGATGTTCTGACCGGCACAGTGGCCGGACTTCTGGCCCAGAAGCTGGAGCCTTTTGACGGAGCGGTGACGGCGGTTCATGTCCATGGCCTGGCCGGAGACCGGTACAGGAAAGATCATGGCTCCGGTTCCATGCTGGCCGGAGAGCTGGCCGGAAAGCTTGGAGAGGTCGCAAAGGAGGCGGAGGAGAGATGAGACCATATACAAGGGTGTACGCATCCGTGAATCTGGATGCGGTAGAAAGCAATATGAAAGCCATGGCAGGAAACCTGGCAGAGGGCGTGGCCATAATGGGTGTTGTAAAGACAGACGGCTACGGCCATGGGGCAGTCCCTGTGGCAAAAACCATTGACCCCTATGTGAAGGCCTATGGAGTGGCCACCATTGAGGAGGCGGTGAATTTGAGACATCACGGTATCCAAAAGCCCATCCTCATCCTGGGCGTCACCCACCAGAGCCACAATGAGGAGCTGATTCACTACCAGCTCCGCTCCACTGTGTTTGAGGAAAAGCAGGCCCTGGCTCTGTCTCAGACAGCCGTGAAAATGGGAAAGACCGCCTGGGCACACCTGGCCCTGGACACGGGCATGAGCCGGGTGGGCATGAAACCCAGTGAAGAATCAGCGGACTTAGCGGCCAGGATCAGTTCCATGGAGGGAATCCGGGTGGAAGGAATTTTCACCCACTTCGCGAGAGCGGATGAGAAGGACAAGACCTTTGCCAGAAAGCAGTTAAAGGATTATCTGGATTTTATAGCCATGCTTGAGAGGCGGGGAGTGAGGATTCCCATAAAGCACATTTCCAATAGCGCCGGAATCGTGGACATGAGGGAGGCGAACTGTGACATGACGCGCGCGGGGATATCCATCTATGGCCTGTACCCTTCTGATGAGGTGGAAAAGGAGAACGTGATTCTGTATCCGGCCATGGAGCTGAAGAGCCAGGTTACTTATATAAAAACCATTGATCCCCAGACCCCGGTGAGCTATGGGGGAACCTTTGTGGCGGACCGCCAGATGACGGTGGCCACCATCCCCGTAGGCTACGGCGACGGCTATCCCAGGAGCCTGTCGGGCAAGGGGAGGGTCCTGATCAGGGGAAAGAGCGCCCCCATTTTGGGGCGGGTGTGTATGGACCAGATGATGGTGGATGTCACGGATATCCCCGATGTTATGGCTGACGACCAGGTGACTCTCATTGGGAAGGACGGGAAGGAGCGGATCACGGTGGAGGAGCTGGCCTGTCTGGGAGGGGGATTCCATTATGAGATTGTCTGCAATATAGGAAAACGAGTTCCCAGGGTCTACATAAAAGATGGAAAGATCATTGGGAAGAAGGATTATTTTGACGATCCATACGATGATTTCCGTTAAAAAAATACGCGGGTCAGGCACACAGAGCCTGGCAGCGGGAATAGAATAATCACAAGCAGCATGAATATGCCGCCGCAAACAGGTTAATACTACAGGTAAGAACTTGATTGACGGAGAGTGAAGACGTGATTATTAGACGAGGAGATATTTATTATGCTGACTTAAGACCCGTGGTGGGTTCGGAACAGGGAGGAGTGCGGCCGGTGCTGATTATCCAGAACGATGTGGGAAACCGGCACAGTCCTACGGTGATCTGCGCCGCTATCACATCAAAGATGAACAAAGCCAAGCTTCCCACCCATGTGGAGCTGGATGCCAGGAGATGTGATATTGTCAAGGATTCCGTGATCCTGCTGGAACAGCTTCGCACCATTGACAAGCAGAGGCTGAAAGAGCGGATCTGCCATATTGACGAGGAGCTGCAGAAAAAGGTGGACTATGCCCTGATGGTCAGTCTGGAACTGCCTACATAGTCTGTGGTTGACGGGACACGGGGAATGTGATATAGATATAAGGATATAAAAAGATTATACGAAAGAAGGAGAGTTATAAAAGATTCATGGACGATGGGTATTGGCCTTTCAGTTTTTTTCTGTTTTTCGTGTTTGTGATGCTGGAGGCTGCTTTTTACGGATTTGGTTCTGCCATACGGAACTTAAATGAGAGCAATCTGGAAAGGGAAGCTGAGCTTGGGGATGAGAAAGCCAAAAAGCTTCTGCGGTTTGTAAACAGCCCTGCCAGGTTTATTGATTCCATGCAGATTGTCAGCAATACCATAGGCATGGTCATGGGGGCGTATATTTTAAAAAGGTGGAGCCAGAGGCTGGAGGCGGCTATCTGGCAGACCAGGGTCCTGGAGGGCTCTGTGCTGAGGGTGGCAAGCCTCCTGATCATAGGGGTCCTGCTCCTGGTGTGCGTGGTGTCCTTTGGAACCATTATCCCCAAGCGGTGCGGCGCGAGAGAGCCGGAGAAGTGGGGATATGGGCTCCTGCCCCTGATCAGCGCCATGCTGGTGCCCCTGGTTCCCTTTATATGGCTGGTGTCAGGACTGTCCTTTGTGGTTTTGAAGCTCTGCGGAATTGACATGAACACAGAGGAGGACAATGTGACAGAGGAAGACATTATGTCCATGGTCAACGAGGGACACGAGCAGGGAGTTTTAGAGGCAAAAGAGGCGGAGATGATCACCAATATCTTTGAGCTCAACGACAAGGAAGCCAAGGACATTATGACCCACAGGACCAATATCGTGTACCTAAGCGCCGCCGAGACCCTGTCAGACGCCATTGGGTTCATTCTCAGGGAGGGGAAAAACTCCCGGTATCCTGTATACGAGAAGGACACCGACCACATCATCGGGATCCTACATATGAAAGACGCGGTGATCTACGGCGAGGGCCAGGCGTGGAAAGACAAACCTATCGGACAGATACCCGGTCTTTTGCGGGAAGCCCATTTTATTCCGGAGACCAGAAACATTGATGCTCTTTTTCGGGAAATGCAGTCCCAGAAGATCCATATGGAGATCGTGGTGGATGAGTACGGCCAGACGGCGGGAATCATAACCATGGAGGATATTTTGGAGGAGATCGTGGGAAATATCCTGGATGAGTATGACGCGGAGGAAGAATTCATCGCGGTGGAGGAAGACGGGTTTATCTTAGACGGCCTGACCCCGCTGTCAGAGGCAGCCCAGGCCCTGGAGATCGAATTTTCAGAGGAGGAAAAAGACGCCTACGACACCATCAATGGATTTCTGATATCCAAGCTGGACCGGATCCCAAAGGAGGACGAGGATTCAGAGGTGGAATACAAAGGATATCTCTTTAAGATCCTGAAGGTGGAGAACAAGATGATTCAGTCCGTAAAGGTTACGGCTCTGCCAAAAGAGAGGACAGACATTGACACAGAAGAGGCCAGTGAGCCCCGGCAGCGCTGAGCGTTTACAGTTCCCTGCCTTTTTGTGTACACGGGGCGGGGAGGAATATGGCCGCTAAAGCGGCCCCGCCCGGCACGGCGAGCAGAGGGAAAGCCTCCCCTGCTCGATTATGCCATGGAGATTGGAAAGGGGACGGAAAATGACAGGACTATTGAGAGACACAAAAGAAATGCTGAGAGATACGGGATTTTTAAAAAAGACAGTGATGATTGCCCTTCCGGTGGCCATGCAGGGGATGCTCAACACTGTGGTGAACCTGGTAGACAACTTGATGATCGGCAGCCTGGGGGCCACGGCCATCGCCTCCGTGGGACTTGCCAACAAAGTCTTTTTTGTGTTTACCCTGCTTGTGTTCGGGGTAAACAGCGGTTCCGGGATTCTGGCGGCTCAGTACTGGGGAAACAAGGATGTGAAAAATATCAGGCGGGTTCTGGGGGTGGCACTGACCCTGGCAGTGGCCGCTGCCGTGATCTTTATGATCCCGGCGTGCCTGAAGCCAGAACTGATGATGAGGATTTTCACCACCAGCCAGGCCAGCATCCGCATGGGAGCGGCCTATCTGACCATAGCGGCCCTCTCTTATCCCTGTACAGCCCTGACCAACACCTATGTGGCCATGCTTCGGGCAGTGAACCGGGTAAAGGAGCCAGTGGTCATCAGCTGTGTGGCTATCCTGGTGAACATTTGCTTTAACTATATTCTCATATTTGGCAAACTGGGCGCGCCCGCCATGGGAGTGGCAGGCGCGGCCCTTGCCACCCTTATAGCCAGGGTGGCGGAGGTAGTCTGTATCATGTGCGTGGTGTATCTGGGAAAGACTCCCCTAGCCTGCCCGGCAAAAGAGCTGTTTGGGTGGTCAGGGGAATTTTTAAGAAAATTTTTCCTCACCGCGTTTCCGGTGATTGTCAACGAATTCATCTGGGGACTTGGCACCACGGTGTACTCCATGGCTTACGGGAGGATGGGAGATGACGCCGTGGCCGCCATCACCATTGCCACCACTATTCAGGATGTGGTGGTGGTGCTGTTCCAGGGATTGAGCGCCGCCACGGCGGTGATCCTGGGCAATGAGATGGGGGCCGGGAAGTTAAAGAGGGCGGAAACCTATGCCAGGAATTTTTTTATTCTCCAGTTTTTGGTGACCGTGGCCACGGCTCTGTTCTGTGTTGGGCTGAGGTGGATGTTCATCTCCCTGTACCAGCCCGGCATCAGCCATGAGGTGGCCATGTCTGTGAGCCGCTGTATCGTGGTCTTTGGCCTGTTTATGCCTTTTAAGATGTTCAATTATGTCAATGTAGTGGGTGTGCTGCGCAGCGGCGGAGACACGGCCATGTGTCTGTTCATAGACACCAGCGGCGTGTGGTTTATCGGAATCCCCCTGGCTTTCATCGGAGGGCTTGTGATGAAAGAGCCCATCCATATCGTGTACGGTATGGTCATGCTGGAGGAGGTATATAAGGCCATTATCGGTTATATCCGGTATCGGAAGAAAAAATGGCTCAGGAATCTGGCAGTGTAATAAAACTTTATTTTCTTAAGAAAATGCCGAAGATTCCAAAGTATATAATTGACAAAATAAGGCCAGCAAGGTAGAATGGGAGTAGGTCGTTAAATATATAACGGCTCATAAAATCAAGGCAGGATGGCGGGATAAGGGAGATTCTGTCCATGCCTGACAGCGCTGAAAGACAGCGCGGAAAGGGAGAAAGATATGAAAAAACGAGTACTGGCACTGTGCTCGGCGGCAGCGGTGGCTATGACCGCGTGCGCATCGGGACAGGAGGCAGCGACACCCACAACCACCTCCGGGGAAACCCAGACAACCCAGGCCCCCGGGACAGAGGCCGAGACCACAGAGGCGGAGACCGAGACCGAGACTGAGGCTCCGGCCCAGGAAGCATCCGGCACCTTTGAGGGCACTGGAAACGGATTTGGGGGAGAACTGCGGCTTAAAGTCACGGTCGCGGATGGGAAGATGGAAGGCATTGAGGTGGTATCTCACCACGAGAGTTCTGTGGTGTTCAACCGGGCCCTTCCCCTTATTACAGAGAGGATTCTTGAGGCCCAGAGTCCAGAGGTGGACAGCGTGACCGGAGCGACCTTTACTTCTTACGGGGTAAAAGCCGCGGTGGCAGAGGCCATGAAGGAAGCGGGAACCGATTTTGGCGATATCACATTTGCCACTCAGGGACCGGCGGTGGAGCAGGTTCAGGGCGAAGATGTACATACTCAGCTGGTGATCGTAGGCGGAGGTCCGGCAGGTCTTGCCGCGGCCATTACGGCCAAGGAGAATGGCCTGGAGGATGTTCTGGTTGTTGAGAAGCTGGATATCTTAAGCGGTAACGGCAAGTTTGACTTGAACTTCTATGACGTGTTCAACTCCGAGGCCCAGAAGGCCAACGGTGTGGAGGACTCCATAGAGAAATTTATAGAGGATATGAAAGACGCGGGCAACACGCCGGAGCGGCTGCAGGTGTGGGCGGAAGGCGAGTCTGTCATCGACGCGTGGCTGAGAAGCTTTGGGGTGGAGTTAAACCACAACTATGGCGGCAGAAACCATATGAAGGATAAAGATAACTACGCGGGCGAGGCCATCCAGGACGGCATGGAGGCCCAGGCCCAGAAGCTGGGAGTGGAGATCCGGGTCGGCACAAAGGGAACAGATCTGGTCTTTGACGGCGACAAGGTAGTAGGTGTGACCGTTGAGTCCAAGTCCGAGAAATACAACATCATGGCAGACGCCGTGATCCTGGCCACAGGCGGATTCTCCTGGAACAAGGAGCTGCTGGCCAAGTACGCCCCCGGCTATGAGGTGCTGAACACTTCCAACCAGATGGGCGCTACAGGCGATTTTGTCCCGCTGTTTGAAGAGTACGGCTTTAAGCTGGAGCGCATGGACACCATCCGGGTGATCCCCACCATCCTGATTCCGTCAAGAGATTTAACCAACAGTGGATCAGGAAGCGTTTACGTCAACGGAGACGGCCAGAGATTTGTCAACGAGCGTCTGGGCGGCCTTGACATGGGAACCGCTATTCTTGACCAGGATGTGACCTGGATGGTAGTGGACACCAAGAAGGTGGAGGACAACGCCAATGTGAGAAAACAGGTAAAGGGCGGAAAGTTCCTGGAGGCCGCTACCTGGGAGGAGCTGGCTGACTTAATGGGGATCAACAAAGAGAACTTTGTGAAGACCATTGAAGAGTACAACAAGAACGCGGAAGAGGGAGTGGAAGACCAGTTCGGCCACACACCGGAGCGGGCTCTTCTTCCAGAAGGTCCTTACTACGCGTCTAAGATCGAGTCCGCTGTCCACATGACCAAGGGCGGTGTGGCAGCCAACGAGCACGCCCAGATCCTCCGCGAGGATGGTAGCGTGGTGGAAGGCCTCTACGGCGCGGGCGAGGTGACCTGGCAGAGCGGCGGCTACTCTCAGTCCGTAGTATTCGGAAGGATCTCCGGACAGGAAGCGGCAGCTTATATTCAGGGAGAATAAATGGTGGAAAAGACATCGGAGGTGATGAGCTTCCGGTGTCTTTTTTGTGTACACGGGGCGGAAAGGAATAAGGCCGCTAAAGCGGCCCCGCCCCGGCACGGCGAGTAGGGGGAAGAGGCTCCCCTGGTCGATTGTACACGGGGCGGAGAGGAATAAGGCCGCTGAAGCGGCCCCGCCCCGGCACGGCGAGCAGGGGAAGGGTCTCCCCTGGTCAATCCATGGCATAAGGCGGCTTATGTCAGCCTGGGCCAGTATTCCTTATTTGCCTCAATCAGATCATCCAGGAGCTGCTTTGCCACAGAAGCGCTTGGAACGGTCTTGGACAGGGTCAGGGCCTGCCACAGCTTCTGGTAGCTGCCCTCCGCCCATGCCTCCACAACCAGCTTTTCCACGCTGACCTGCTGTTCCATCAGCCCTTTCTGGAAATGAGGGATCCTTCCCTGATTGATTTTCTCATACCCATTTTTTCCCACAATACAGGGGATCTCCACCATGGCTTCCGGGTCAAAGTTCTCGATCGCGCCGCCGTTCGGCACGATCAGCAGCATTTTTTCCTTGGTGTTAAATGCCAGGGCTCTGGCCAGTCTGACGATGTAGGAGGCATGGCCGTCCACCTCAAAGCCGCAATTTTCCGCGGTTCCCTTCTCGATGATATCCCTGGCGGCGGAGAACACGGTCTTCTCCCTGCCATCCATGACCTGGTTTGCCCTTGTGTAATTGGGATCTGTGTGGGCCACCACATAGTCTGGATAGAGATAATATTTTAAGTAAGTGTTTGGCAGGGTGTCCGGGTCCACGGCATACACGTCCTTTACCTTCCGGTAGGTGTCATGCCAGCTTTGGTCCGTCTTGTCCTGGTCGCCTAAGCTGATGTCGTAGCCATTGTCCTTCACATACTCTTTCAGGGCCGGCATTAAGTCGTTGCCTTCTTTGTCCTTGATCCCGGTCCACCACCCGAAATGGTTCAGGCCATAATAGCTGATGTCAAATTCTTCCGCCGGTATTCCTAAGATCTTTGACATATGCTCCATGATTCCAAGAGGCATGTCGCAGATATTGATGATCCTGGAGTCAGGCCGCAGCTTTCTGGTGGCCTCCGCCACAATAGCGGCAGGGTTGGAGTAGTTGAGCATCCAGGCCCTGGGGCTGTACCGCTCCATGTAATCCAGGATCTCCATGATGCCGCCAATGGAGCGCATGCCGTAAGCGATGCCGCCGGGCCCGCAGGTCTCCTGACCGATAACCCCATATTTCAGAGGGATTTTCTCGTCTTTCTCCCGCATCGCGTATTTTCCCACACGGATATGGGCCATGACAAAGTCCACATCCCTAAAAGCCTCCCCCGGCTTCACGGTATAGGAAAACTCCATCTGGGGAGCCCGCTCCTTAAGAAGGATCTCACAGGCTTTGCCGATCACTTCCTGCCTCTCCTTGTCATTGTCATAGAGGCATAAGCGGTGGATAGGAAACTCTTCCTGATGATCCAAAAGCATCATGATGATCCCCGGCGTAAAGGTGCTGCCGCCTCCGGCGATGGTGATAGAAAATGATTTCATGGTTGACCTCCTTTTTGTATGATATAGACCAGCATGGGGCCCTGGCGTCAACAGCCAGATGACCTCAACCGGTTCTAAGATATTTTTTAGTATACTATCCTTCCGCCATGTTCCGCAAGGAAAAATCGCGTACGCCCATGGTTTGGCGGACCAAAGGTGTTGCCGCTTAGGCAGGCCCGGAGGGAACCAGTTCAGGGAAGCGGGGCCGCGGGGGAACAACCCGGATAGAAGAAAAATCTGCTTGTCAGACGGGCAAAATGGTGTTAATATAGTTGAGATACGCGGGGATGCGCAAAAGGACGAAAAGCGGAAAAGAAAAGGAGTGTAATAATTCATGTCAGGACATTCAAAGTTTGCCAATATCAAGCACAAAAAAGAGAGAAATGACGCGGCTAAAGGCAAGATCTTCACGGTCATTGGCCGAGAGATCGCGGTAGCTGTAAAAGAGGGCGGTCCAGATCCTGCCAACAACAGCAAACTTCGTGATGTGATCGCAAAGGCAAAAGCCAACAACATGCCCAATGACACTATTGACAGAGGCATCAAGAAAGCGGCGGGAGACGCTAATTCCGTCAACTACGAGGTGCTCACTTATGAAGGCTACGGCCCCAACGGCGTGGCCATCATTGTGGACACCCTGACCGACAACAAGAACCGCACCGCTGCCAATGTAAGGAGCGCCTTTACCAAGGGCGGCGGCAACGTAGGAAACCAGGGAAGCGTGTCCTACATGTTTGATAAAAAGGGACAGATCATCATTGACAAGGAAGAGTGCGATATGGACCCCGACGAGCTGATGATGCTGGCCCTGGATGCCGGAGCCGAGGATTTCGCTGAGGAGGAAGACAGCTACGAGGTCTACACCTCCCCTGACGACTTCAGCGCGGTGAGGGAGGCTCTGGAGAAAGAGGGCATCCCCATGATGGAAGCCGAAGTCACCATGATCCCTCAGACATGGGCAGAGTTGACCGACGAGGACGCTATCAAAAAGATGAACCGGATTTTGGACCTGCTGGACGAAGATGACGATGTCCAGGCGGTGTACCACAACTGGGATGAATAGTGGTGAATGTGGAGAAAGCCCGAAATACGCGACAAGATCAAGAGATTCAAAGATTTCGGCAAAGAGAATGTATGTGAAAAGAGAGCAAAAGCCTGCCAGTGATGATATACTGGCAACAGACTCCTTTCCTGGCTGTCATAGATGGCGGGGGAGGAGTTTTTTTAGTGAAGAAGGAGGAGGAAAAGATTGCCAGAGGAAAAGGTAGGAGGCGGCATCAAGCATATACTTTAAAGGAATTATATATATGAAAGGATGAATGTTATGGAAATAAAGTGGGTTTCCGGTGATGGTGGGCCACATATATTAATGGAAAGAAAATATTTGGATTTTTGGGCAGATCAAAAAGGAACATTATATAAAAAAGTTGGTCAAATAGATGATTATATTGGAAATTTGCGATTACTGGATATAAGTCTTATTGTAATTAGTGAAGAGGGGAAAGGGGGTATTGTAATTGGGTTAAATTATATGGATGAAGAAATACTTATTGAAAATGTTAGAAAAATTTCTAATGATGAATATAGTGAAACTGGAGTAGAATACAAAGTTTTTGATGATGAATTATATTTGTTTCCAGCTTGTGAGGTAGAAGTTGGAGGTTACTATAATTATAATAAAGTTCATTTGATCCCAGGAATATATAAAGTAAAAATAATTGAGAATTATATATTCTATAACGCCAGTTTTATATTATATAAATTTATTAAGGTGTGATTAGAAGATAAAGGGAAAAAGCATGAATATATGAGTGATTTTCACTAATGAATCTTTTGAAGATCCAGGAAGAGAACTCTCAAGGAGGGATCGTCCATTACCTCTATGACAAGAAAGAAAATCTGGTGTATGAAAAGGAATCGGGTCAGGAAGGGAAGAACCTGGTCATTACTACCTTTGCCGCTATTGCGTTACGCTCTGTTTCCCATACAGACAGCTCCGTACACTAGTGGTGAAGGGATCATTACAGGTTATGTAAAATGATGAGGGTATTGTTATGAATAAAGCTTTATTGAATAAATTACTTGATTATGTAGAAACGCGGTTGAAATTGAATAATAAGCAAGAACAGATTGAAGATGATAAAGGCTTCTATAAAACAAATAATTATATAGATAATGTAATTTATGAGACTAAAGAACTTATTTATGATATTTTTGAAGGGAAAATCCCAGAAAGAATAGAAATGCTTTTAAAATGTTTCTCTAAAGTACTTGAGAGTAAAAAGTTCTATAAAGATAGGCATGGGAAAAACTGTGTATTCGCGGTTCTTTTTGTGGCGGTCTGGATGCTTCTTGAAGAGGTTCCAGGTCGCCTGACTGTTTGAACATGACATCTGTCGCACGCTCAATCTGCTGGACCGTCCATGTGTAGCTGAGGATGAGTGTTTCAGAGACTGGACATTAGCGCTTTGCAAGAGTGTCCAGAATCTTATGGAGGTCTTCCGGGTTGCTCCTGTGTTATAATGGTTTGATAATCAATGAAAATCCGATGTGTCCTGCTCGGCTTTATGGAAAGTTCCGATTGATTTAGCAGGGATTTCAGGGTATAATGATTTTGAGGTCATATACCTTTGGGGAATGGCTTTTACATTTCCTGCCAATATACAAAAGGAGGTTATGGCTGTGGATACAGAGATAAAGAATGCGGTGAGTGCGGCAGACGAAGATGCCCAATATGACGAGAAGGCAAAACGGCTGTTAGGAAATAAGATTATTCTGGCGCATATACTGGTAAAGACCGTCGATGAATTTAAGAGAATGAATCCGAAAGATGCGGTGTCCTGCATTGAGGGAGAGCCTTTAATCAGTGTGGTTCCGGTAGAGCCGGGGCTGACCAATGTTGAAAAAGAGAAAGCTGGACAGCGGATTGTCGGGCTGAATACTGAAAACGCGGAGATCAACGAAGGGCTGATCCGGTTTGACATTAACTTTTATGTACGCATGAAAGACGGCATCTCACAGGTGATTGTGAATTTGGAAGCTCAAAAAGACGAGCCCACAAGTTACCATATCCTGAACCGGGCAGTCTTTTATGTAAGCCGCCTTGTTTCCTCACAGAAGGAAAGGGATTTTGTCAAGACAAACTATAACGACATTAAACGTGTTTTCTCCATTTGGGTGTGTATGAACATGGACGAGAATTGTATGGACTATGTACATCTGACGGATGATAAGCTGTTAGGCTCTTATCCATGGAAAGGCGGGATTGACCTGCTGAAGATTGTCCTGATCGGTATAGCCAATGAACTTCCAGAGCATGATGATAAATATAAGCTACACCGCCTGCTGAGTACGCTGTTGTCAATGGAGCTTTCTGTTGATGAAAAATTAGGGATCATGGAAAAAGAGTATAGCATTGCGGTAGATGATAGAATAAGAGAGGACGTGAGCGCCATGTGTAATTTGTCACAAGGAATTAGGGATAATACTTTAGTAGATGTAATAATGAATATGTACGAGAATAATTTTACACTTGAGCAGATAGCCGTCGCGACAAAGAAAAGTGTGGAAGAAATCAGGGCTATCATCAATAATCGCAGTAACTTAATAACAGATACAGTAAAGCGGTGTACTGAGTTTTGTAAAAAAAGTTCGCCGCTTTTTCTGTTTTCAGGGAGAAAGACAGTCATGGGCCAATACCGTTATGGGAGCAAACTTTTTACACTCAAGTAAAATAATAAAAACAGCAATATTGCTATTGTGTGTACATATTGGTATAATAAATCTGGTAGAAGAAAATTCTAAGATTTTGGAAAAGAGACAGATTAAGAAAGCGTTAGAGCGATACCATCTAAAATTTAATGGTACAATATGACATTTTAATATTTGTAATCAATGTTATCACCACGGGTAATAGCCGCATAGAGCGTAATATTGACACCTTCACAAAATTCGCAAGGTATTTATCGAATGTACTGTATGGATTTGGGATGACTTTGGGATCGTGTTAGAGATTGAGAGTTTCTCTGACGGCTGTTTGTTATTAGAAAGGATCCAGCAGGGCAAAAGATTTGACCTGATCTATCTAGATATTTTGATGAAGGATATGGATGGGATGAAAGCAGCGAAAGAAACAAGGAAGCTTGACTGGATGGGATTGGTAATGTAAATGAAATAGCAATAAAGAAGTATATCGAGGAACAATACTAAAGGGATTGATGGGCGGATATTCCAGAAAATGGGCAAAGATGGGGCCGCTTTTAAGCGGTCACCAATGATATAACAAACATGGTGTGTCAAGCCGCCGTTAGGCGGAAACGTAAGAGACTTCTGGAGAGGGATTCCCCAGACCACCGGAAGAAATGTGATTTTAATAAGCACCTAAAGGAAGCAAGTGTTACGGAGAGAAAAATGGTTACTTTCGAATTGGATTATAGAGATAGTAGGATGGTTAAAGTGGATTATAAAGATATACAATTTTATGATGAAGTATCGTTGATAGATATCATATGTTCTGTATTCTATGATGATCGGGTCAGATTTATAGTCAGTGATAATATATGTAAAAATTATAATATGGATTGTAAATTTGATTTAATTTGTTTGTTAGATGTGTCTGATGAAATAATATCCGCATTGATAAAAAAGGAAAAATTTGATATTGAATTTTATGAGCAAGGACGAGAATATATATATTTTTTTAATATAGAAGAAGATACGGTGACAGTTGATATATGGCCAGAATATGATGAAGATCGAAAAAGGAGATGTGAAGTAGCTTATAACGATATAAAGGAAATGTTTTTATCATTTTATCAGTCTTTATTTCAGTATGTAGAGAAATGTATCGAAAATATAGATGAAAATGTAGTGTTTTGTGAATGGAAAAGAAAATTAAATGAGTTGAAATTATTATAAATATATCGCTGATTATTACTGCCTCTGCTATGACAGTGTGAAGATATAAATATTAGAAGAAGGAACTTGGTATGGAGTTTAAAGATTTTATTAGTCTAGTAGAAAAAGTTGAGAAAGAGAAGCCTATATTGTTTGGGTTGGATAGTGATAGAATTGCATCTGATAATGATATAAATCAAATAGAAAATTACTATTGTTTAAAATTACCTGAAAGTTATAAATTGTTTTTGAAAGAATATGGTGGCGGGTATTTTGCGTATACTGTAGTATACTCTTGTGATACTAATGGAAAATTTTTTGTTAAAAAAAATGTAACGAAAGAGTGGGTTGATAAGTATCATTTGTTTCCTGTTATTGATTTTGAAACTGGCGATTTAGGAGTATTTAAGGTGGACAACAGGATGTGTGAAGATTTAGTTTATGTTTTTGTTCATGGTGAAGATAATCTTAAGAAATATGGAAATGATAATTTTTTACAAGCATTAGTAAAATACGGATTAAAGCTTTATCAGTGAGATAGTGTAAGAATTTTTGTGTTTGTTTAGAAATACAGAGAAAAAAGATAACCTTTGTTTACTGTTAGGGTGATTATAGACGTTGGTAGCGGAAAAAGATGTAGCGAAAACCTTTATTTGTATATTAACCAGAATAGGAATCCAAGATATGAAAGGATGAACGTTATGGTACCAGTTTGATACGAAAACGGGTATGGGGAAAATAGTGTACGATATTGGTATATATACATTTTAGGGGAAAGTTGCAAAAGTTTTTACACATTAAATAGAGGAGATTGAAAAATGAGGAGAACTAAATGGAAAAATATAATTATAAATTGTTTAAAGGCAGATGGG
>CAJUSJ010000008.1 GCA_910588865.1 uncultured Lachnospiraceae bacterium | reverse complement strand
CTTTACGCAGATTCAAAAGAAACTGCGCGAAGGCTGGTATTCAGCAGGAGATTCGCAAGAGAGAGCATTACGAGAAGCCCAGTGTAAGACGTAAGAAGAAGTCTGAAGCCGCGAGAAAACGTAAGTTCAATTAGTGTGCGGGAATCAAAAGTCCTCAGTCGTGAGATTGAGGACTTTTTTCTGTCTTTTACACATAGATTAGTAGTGACCATATGGCGCGAAGAGGATGTGGCTGATGCGAGTATTATCCCAGGCGGCCTCATTTCTGGGCATACCCCAGGATGTGATACCAGGGGAACCGGTGATAACGGTTACAGGGCGGCGGAACGTGTATATTGAAAATTATAACCGGATCATCAGCTTTGTAGACAATGAGATCAAGATTCAGGCAAAAACCTGCCGGGTCATTGTCAGGGGCAAAAGGCTGGGGATCGAATACTATACAGGGGACGACATTTTGATCACCGGGGTGATCGGCGCTGTCCTGACGGAGGGCTGAGGCTGTCTTATGACGGCAGATTTCATCGGCCGTGAGTATAATAGCAGGTGCCGCTTTAGGGGCCTGTCTGTGAACCCAAGACGGAAGGGGTGGTAGGTTTGCGCGGAGGGATCTTCCGGTGGTCCCAGGGATACATCCATGTCCGGGTTGCCGGGTACTCTGGAGAACGGTTTTTTAATTTGTGCAAAAGCGCGGGGCTGGCTTACTGGAGGGTCAGAAGGCAGGGTGATGGATACTGTTTTTACATATCGCGGAAGGATTTTTTCAGGCTCCGTCCCATCCTTCGGAAATCCCATATGTCTATGAGGATCCTGTCCCGGGAGGGGCTGCCTTTCGCGCTGCGGCGGAATCGAAAGAGAAAGGCCCTGGCGGGAGCTGTCCTTTCTTTTTTTGTTCTTCTCTACGCAATGTCCCTGTTTATCTGGGATGTGTCCTTTGACGGAAATTATTATTATACCAGGGAAGTGCTTTTGGATTACCTGGAGGAACAGGGGATTCGGTACGGGATGATGAAACACAAGATTTCCTGCGATGATTTGGAGGAGGGGATCCGAAGCCGTTTTCCGGAGATCACCTGGGTGTCTGCCCGCGTATCAGGAACCCGACTTCTGGTAAAGCTAAAAGAAAATCAGGTTCTGTCTTCCATCCCCGAGGCGGACAGCCAGCCCTGCCATATTACCGCCTCAACTTCCGGGACCATTACCCGGATGATCATAAGGCAGGGGAAGGCCAAGGTCCGGGTGGGAGACCCGGTGGAAGCGGGGCAGCAGCTGGTGGCAGGGCAGCTGTCCGTGACAAATGACGCGGGGGAAGTGATCCGCACGGCATGGGTTCACGCGGACGCTGACATCTATGCCAGGACCGTTTATGGATATGATATGGAATTTCCCAGGTATCACAGGGTTGATGTGAAGACAGGCAAAAACAGGTATGGCTTTGTCCTGGCCGCGGGGCCCTGGAGGTTCACCTTACTGGCCCCGGATTTTGAGCGGAATTCCTGGAATTACAGGACCAATATCACACAGCTCCACCTGTTTGAGGACTTTTATCTGCCGGTTTACATGGGGCGGATCCGGGGGGAGGCCTATGTTTCCTATGAGCGCCCTTACACGGATCAGGAAAAAGAACAGCTGTCGGAAAAGGTTCGTCAGGATCAGATTGAAAATTTAATGGAAAAAGGGGTTCAAATTATCGAAAATAATGTTAAAATACAAGAGTATGGTGTTTCCTGGAAAGTGGAGGGAACCATTGTGGCGGAGGAGCAGATTGGTGTGAAGCGCTATATTACAGAGTATGAGGAGACGAGAGAGACGGATGAGCGTAATTGAGACCATCATTGACATTCCAGCGGAGCACGAGAGAAACGTGTGCGGACAATTTGACCAGTATATCAAAAAGATCGAGAGGACCCTCCATGTGACCATGGTGGCCAGGGATGGGGATTTAAAGATCATAGGCCCTGAGGAGATGGTGAGGAAAGCAAAGAGCGTGTTTGGCAATCTCATAGAGCTGTCCATGCGGGGCAACAGCATTACCCAGCAGAACGTGGACTATGCCCTGGCCCTTTCCTTCAGTGAGAATGACCGCCAGATCCTGGAGATCGACAAGGACATTATCTGCCGGACCATAAACGGAAAGCCGGTGAAGCCAAAGACCCTGGGGCAGAAGCGGTATGTGGATTCTATCAGGGAGAAGATGATCGTCTTCGGCATAGGTCCGGCGGGAACGGGAAAGACCTATCTTGCCATGGCCATGGCGATCCAGGCTTTTAAGGATGGTCAGGTGGGGCGGATCATCCTGACCCGGCCCGCCATCGAGGCAGGGGAGAAGCTGGGATTCCTTCCCGGAGATTTGCAGAGCAAGATCGACCCCTATTTAAGGCCCCTCTATGACGCGCTGTACCAGATCATGGGGGCGGAGAGTTATCTCCACAACTCGGAGAAGGGGCTTATTGAGGTTGCCCCCCTGGCCTACATGAGAGGGCGGACCCTGGACAATGCCTATATTATCCTGGACGAGGCCCAGAACACCACCCCGGCCCAGATGAAGATGTTTTTAACCCGCATTGGATTTGGCTCCAAGGTGGTGGTCACAGGGGACCAGACCCAGAAGGATCTGCCCGGGACAAGCGTATCAGGCCTTGACATGGCCATAAAGGTGCTTAGGAAGGTGGAAGATATCGGATTCTGTTATCTCACCAGCAGCGATGTGGTCCGCCATCCCCTGGTGCAGAAGATCGTCCAGGCTTATGACGATTACGAGTCCAGGAACAAGCCAAAGACAGAGAGGCATCAGAAAAGAAGGTACCAGTAAAGGGGAGATACCAATGACGATCAATATAGAATACGAGGCAGGAAAGAAGCTGGGGCTTCCCTGGCGGGAGATCATAGAGGAGATCGTGGAAGCCGCGCTGGATTATGAGAACTGCCCCTACGAGGCAGAAGTGAATGTGGTGCTGACGGACAACCAGTGTGTCCGGGAAATCAACAGGGAGTACCGGGGGATCGACAGCCCCACGGATGTACTGTCATTTCCCATGGTGGAGTACGAGACCCCATCGGATTTCCGGCATGTGGAGGAGATGTTCGCGGACTGTTTTAACCCGGAGACAGGGGAGCTTATGCTGGGGGATATCATGATTTCCGTGGACAAGGCAGAGGAGCAGGCGGATCTATACGGCCATTCCCTGGAAAGGGAGCTGGCTTTTCTGACAGCCCACAGCATGCTCCACCTCTTTGGCTATGACCACATGGATGAGGCGGAGAGGGCTGTTATGGAACGAAAGCAGGAGGAGATTCTGGAAAACAGGGGGTACACAAGATGAAGAAGGCACTGATGGTCGCCGCGGCGGCCCTGGCGCTGCTCGCGGGATGCGGGAAAAGGGCCCAGGAGTCCTATGTGTCCGTGGCTTCCACAGAGGAGGAGACCACCACGGTGATGGAGGTCACCACGGCTCCGGAGCCGGAGACAGAGACGGAGGAAGAGACCTTGGAGACCAAGGAGGAAGAACCGGAAGAGAGGGTGGAGGTAGACGGAAAGATCAAGAGCTACCTGACAGGGGAGATGGTGGATGTGGAGAAAGCCAACAGGAGACCGCTGGCCATCATGATGAGCAATGACAAGGAATCCCTGCCGCAGTACGGGATCAACAGGGCAGGCGTGGTGTACGAGGCCCCTGTGGAGGGTTCCATGAACCGGTACATGGCCATTATCGAGGATTACGACGACTTGGACCGCATTGGTTCTGTCAGAAGCTGCCGCACCTACTATACCTTTTTTGCCAGGGAGTTTGACGCGATCTATGCCCACTTCGGTCAGAGTACCTTCGCGAAACCCTACCTTTCCAATGTGGACAACATTAACGGCATCGAGGGGGCGGGCAGCGGCGCCTTTTACCGCAGCAGCGACAGGAAGGCTCCTCACAACGCCTACGCCAGTTTTGACAAGATCCAGGAGGCCATCGAAAAGCTGGGGTACTCCCAGGATTATGACCCGGATTATAAAGGCCACTATCAGTTTGCCAGGAACGGGGAGGAGATCGTTTTAGAAAACTCTTTAGAGGCGTGGAGGGTTGATCCCGGCTATATCATGAACAAGCCATATTTTGAGTACAATGAGGAGGACGGGCTTTATTACCGGTATCAGTACGGCGGCCCGCACAAGGGGAATGAAGGACCGATCGCGGTAAAAAATATTATCTTCCAGTACTGCGCCGCCGGCACTTATGCCACCACGCAGTATCTAAACATTGACGTCCATTCTCCCCAATATGGATATTACATAACTGGCGGCAGGGCTATCCCTCTGTCTTGGGAAAAAGACGGCCAGTTTGGTGTAACCCATTATTATAATACGGAGAAAGAGGAGATCACGTTGAATCAGGGAAAGACCTGGGTCTGCATTATCCCTACCCGTGATTTCGATAAGACGGAGATCCATGGAAAAGACGAGTAGATCAGGGCAGGAAGGCCGGGTGCCCAGACAAACCCGGCGGGCGATGGAGGCGGAGAAGGAGAGGGCCAGGAACAGGAACAGCCAGACCATACCCGGGCAGCGCCAGACCGCCAGGGCTGTGGGAGCTGCCCGTGAGGCGGCGGGAGGCGGCCGGCAGGAGAGGCCGGGACAGCCAAACCGGCCGGGGCAGACTCCGGAACGGTCCTTCGGGACGGCCAGGGGCGGCCAGAGGCCAAGGTCCCCGATGCCATCCGCGAGGCCGACAAGGACAGCCAGCCAGCCCCCCCGGCCGGCACAGGCTGTCCGCCAGGGCAGTGGGAGTTCCGCGCCCAAAAAAGGCAGTTCTGGTTCTAATTTTCTGGTTCAGGGGAGCATTCTGGCGGCCGCGGGGATCGTGGTCCGCCTTATTGGCATGGTCTATCGGATCCCCCTTGCCCGAAAGATCGGGGATGTGGGAAACGGCTATTATAATGCCGCCTACTCCATCTACTCCCTCCTGCTGATCATGTCCTCCTACAGCCTTCCGGTGGCAGTGTCCAAGATGATCTCCGCCAGGCTGGCCAGAGGGCAGTACCGCAACTCTTCCAGGATTTTTAAGGCCGCTCTGTTCTATGCCACCCTGGCAGGGCTGGCAGGCTTTCTGGCCCTGTGGTTTGGCGCGGAATATTTTGCCGCGGCCATCTCCATGCCTTACAGCGTGTACGCCATAAAGGCCCTCGCGCCCACCATCTGGGTCATGGCCTATCTGGGGGTCCTGCGAGGGTATTTCCAGGGACATTCCACCATGATCCCCACAGCCCTGTCTCAGATCTTTGAGCAGGTGGTCAACGCGGTGGTCAGCATCGTGGCGGCCTCGGTACTGTTTGACATGGGCCTTAAGTCCAATCTGGTGTTTGGGGACACCGAGTACTCCTATGCCTTCGGGGCGGCAGGCGGCGCTGTGGGAACAGGAGCCGGAGCCCTCACGGCCTTTTTGCTGTTTTTGTTTCTGCTGGTGGTTTACCGTCCCATCATGAGGAGAAAGGCCCGTCGGGATAAAAGCGGTTACAGGGAAAGCTACGGTGAGATCTCCAGACTCCTGTTCTTTACCATCCTTCCCATTATTGTCAGCAGCGCTGTGTACAATATCAGCAATGTGATCGACAACGGCATTTTCGGAAATGTGATGAAGCAGCTGGAGGTCAGCGACCAGGAGATCGCCTCCCACTGGGGAGTCTACATGGGGAGGTACCACCTTCTGTTTAACATACCAGTGGCCATAGCCAATTCCCTGTCCTCCTCCCTGATCCCCTCCCTGTCAAAGGCGGTGGCGGAGAAAAACAAGCGGCAGGTGCTGGCCAGGATCTCCAGCGCCATCCGATTTTCCATGATCATCGCCATCCCGTCGGCAGTGGGGCTCGCGGTGCTGGCAGGACCTGTCAGCAATCTGCTTTTTTCAGGCATGGACAATGCCATGCTGATCACCATGATGCTCGCGGGCTCCTCCGCTGTGGTGGTTTTCTCCCTGTCCACTGTGACCAACGCGGTGCTTCAGGGACTCAACCACATGGCGGCTCCCATTGTTAACTCCGCGGTGTCCCTGGTGATCCACACAGGGATCCTCTATGTGATGCTTAGGGTGTTCCGCGTTGGGATCTACAGTGTGGTCTATGCCAATATTTTGTTCGCGGCCCTTGTGTGCGTTCTCAACGGCATATCCATAGCCAGGGCCGTAAGGTACCGCCAGGAGGTTATCAAGACATTTCTCATACCAGGCGTGTGCTCCGGCGTTATGGGGGCCGCGGCCTGGGGGATGTACAGGCTGTGCTCAAAAGCGGCGGGCAACGGGATCAGCACGGCAGCGGCTATTTTGGCCGCGGTGGCGGTGTATTTTGTGCTCTTGATCAAATTAAAGGGCGTGGACGAGAAAGAACTGAAAGGAATGCCTGGAGGGACCAGGCTTTTTAGGCTGGCCAGGAGATTTCATCTCATGTGACCTTCCTGTATAGAAAAAGCAACCTCAGAACATCGCTGCCTTTTGCGGGGCCTGTTCTGAGGTTTTCTGGTTTTGCGGGGAAGAAATGTTTAAAATGACAGAAATATGCAGATACTATGCCAAAGCATGATGAACCCGGAAAACCCCAGGTCAGGAGGAACGTGTTCCCCCTGCCTGACAGGTGTCGGGCGCGAGGAGGAATACCCATGAAAAAATACAGTATCTGCACAGCGTTGGTCCTGGTCACGGCTGTGGTGTGCTTTTTTGCCGGTTATCTGACAACGAGTCCTGATAAGGAGCCGGAGAGCACATCAGCTCCAGAGACAATTCTGGAGACAGAGACCGCCTCAGAGCCTCAGCTTGTGGTAAACCAGAAGGAGGTGGAGCCGGTGGCGGCCAGCCCGGAGGAGGAATTCTATCTGGTGTCGGAAACAGGATATCTGCTGGTCTTTGCCCAGGATCAGTCCACCATCTGCCTGCACACCCACATTCCCATCTCGGAATTTCCGGAGAAGGAGCAGGAAAAGCTGAGGGCAGGGATCTGGTTTTCTTCCATGATGGAGATCTTCCACTACCTGGAATCCTATACAAGCTGACCAGTCCCCTTTAAAATGTAAATATGACTTGAAATAATAGCGCAAACCGACTAAAATTGATTCTGAAAATCAATGTGGAGGAACACATGATGAGACAGATCTTGATCGCGGGCGCCGGGGCGTCGGGGATGATGGCAGCTATCCGCGCCGCAAGAGCAGGAGCCCGGGTTACTTTGCTGGAGCGAAAGGACCGCCCAGGGAAGAAGCTTTTGTCCACAGGCAACGGCAGGTGCAATCTGACCAACATGGATCAAAGAGAGGAATATTACCGGTGTGACCAGGCCGGTTTTCCGTCCCAGGTGCTGGCACGGTTTCCGGTAATGGATACCCTGGAATTTTTTGAAGGGCTGGGGATCCTGGCTAAAAGCAGAAACGGATATATATACCCCAACTCGGATCAGGCCCTGTCGGTGCTGGAGGCCCTTTTGGGGGAGCTTAAGGTTCTGGGTGTCAAAATCATCTGCCAGACGCCTGTCACCAGGGCCGGGAAGAAGGGGGATACCTTTTTCGTGTATTCCGGGGACAGAAAGTTTCAGGGACAGGCCCTGATCCTGGCCGCCGGGTCAAGGGCGGCCCCGGTCACCGGCTCTGACGGCAGCGGATATGAGCTGGCGTCAGGGTTCGGCCACCGGCTGATCACACCCCTTCCCGCCCTTGTGCAGCTTCGGTGCGGGGAAAAGCATTATAAGCGCCTGGCGGGAGTCCGCGCGGAGGCCAGGGTGAGCCTTTACGGTAATGGGAAATTTTTAGCCTCCGACCAGGGGGAGCTGCAGCTGACGGATTACGGTATTTCCGGGATCCCCACATTCCAGGTCAGCCGCTATGCCTCTGTGGCGCTACATAGAAAACAGGAAGTCAAGGCGAGGATCCATTTCCTGCCTCAGATGGATGAGGGGCAGGTCAGGGATATGCTTGACCGCCGCCGTCGGCACATGAAGGCTGGGAACTGCCTTCAGTTTATGAACGGCCTGCTCAACAGCAAGCTTTCCGCTGTGCTTTTAAACCTGGCGGGGATCCGGGAGGATCAGCCCGTAACCTCTGTGACAAAGGCGGGGTGGGACCAGCTGTTTACACAGCTTACCAATTATGAGACCCAGATTACGGCTGCCAATTCTTTTGACCACGCCCAGGTGTGCCGGGGCGGGGTGGACACCAGACAGGTGAGAGAAAATACACTGGAATCCAGGCTGGTGCCGGGGCTGTATTTTTGTGGGGAGCTTCTGGATGTGGATGGTATCTGCGGGGGCTACAATCTTCAGTGGGCATGGTCCAGCGGGGCTGTGGCAGGACAAAACGCGGCGAAAGGAGACAGGCCATGATACGGATCTCTCAGTTAAAGCTGCCTGTGGACCACAGGGAGGAAGACATAAGAAACAAGGCGGCAAAGCTGCTGCGGATAGAACCTGCCGCCATTAAGTCCTTAAAGCTGGTCCGGCAGTCCATAGATGCCAGGAAGAAGGATGACATTTTCTACATCTATACCGTGGATGTGGAGACGGACAGGGAGGCCCAGGTCATAAAGAGGGGCAGAAACAGCCAGGTCAGCCTGGCAGAGGAACCGAAATACCGTTTTCCTGACAGCGGAGGAAAAAAACCAGCCCACAGCCCTGTCATCGTGGGAAGCGGTCCGGCGGGGCTGTTCTGCGGCCTTATGCTGGCACAGGCCGGGTATGAGCCCCTGATTTTAGAGCGGGGGGATGATGTGGATACCCGGAGGGAGAAGGTGGAGCGGTTCTGGAAGGAAGGGATTCTTGATGAGAACTCCAATGTACAGTTTGGGGAAGGTGGAGCGGGGACATTTTCCGACGGAAAGCTGAATACTCTGGTGAAGGATCCGGGGAAGAGGAACCAGAAGGTTTTGGAGATTTTCGCGGACCACGGGGCAGACCCGGAGATCCTCTACCAGCAGAGGCCTCACATTGGAACCGATGTATTGACAAGGGTGGTGAAAAATATCCGCCGCCATATTATAGAACTGGGAGGCCAGGTCCGGTTTAACGCCAGGGTGACGGACCTGATCACAGAGAACGGCCATGTCCGGGGCGTGGTGGTCAACGGAAAGGAGACCATTGCCGCGGACCATGTGGTCCTGGCCGTAGGACACAGCGCCAGGGACACCTTTTCCATGATCTGGGAAAAAGGGATCCCCCTGGAGGCGAAATCCTTTGCCGTGGGGCTTCGGATCCAGCATCCTCAGGCCATGATCAATGAATCCCAGTACGGAATAAAATATAAAGACCTTTTAGGGCCAGCGCCCTACAAGGTCACCTGGCAGTCCTCCCAGGGCAGAGGGGTTTACTCCTTCTGCATGTGTCCCGGGGGCTACGTGGTGGACGCCTCCTCGGAGCCGGGACATCTGGCGGTCAACGGCATGAGCTACCATGACAGAGGCGGGAAAAATGCCAACAGCGCCCTCATCGTTACGGTGACGCCAGAGGATTTCCCGGGACAGGGGCCATTGGCGGGAGTGGAGTTTCAGCGGCATCTGGAAAAAGCCGCTTTTGACCATGGGGGAGGAAAGATCCCCATACAGCTTTACGGCGATTTTAAGGAAGGCAGGGTGTCCGGGGATTTTGGAGATGTGGAGCCTCAGATCCGGGGAGGTTTTCGGTTTGCTGATCTGCGGAGGATACTTCCGAACCACTTATGCCTGCCCCTTATAGAGGCCGTGGAGCGGTTCGGCTGCCGGATCCGGGGGTTTTCCAGGTACGACAGCATCCTGGCAGGGGTTGAGAGCCGTACCTCATCTCCTGTGAGGATCCCCAGGGACGGTTGTCTGCAGAGCAGCCTTTTGGGGCTGTATCCCTGCGGAGAGGGAGCCGGCTACGCGGGGGGGATCACCTCGGCGGCCATGGATGGCCTCCGGGTGGCGGAGGAGATCGCGAAGGGCGGAAAATGACAGATTGGAGATTGCTTTTATGAAACACTCAGAAAGATATCAGTTAAAAGACAAAAAGAGGATCGTCATCAAGATCGGTTCCTCCTCATTGACCCATACCCAGTCCGGGGACTTGAACCTTTTGAAAATAGAGCGGCTGGTGAGAATCATCAGCGACTTAAAGGGACAGGGAAAACAGGTGGTTCTGGTCTCTTCCGGGGCGATCGCCACAGGGCGGCAGGCTCTTCACCACCCAAAGAAGCCGGAAAGCCTGGCCCAGAGGCAGGCCTTCGCGGCAGTGGGGCAGGCCAGGCTGATGATGGTGTACCAGAAATTGTTCGCGGAATACAACCAGGTGGCGGCTCAGATCCTTCTGACAAAGGATACCATGGTCAACGACAGCTCCCGGTACAATGCCCAGAACACCTTTGAAGAGCTTCTGCTTCTGGGCGCGGTCCCTATTGTCAATGAAAATGACACCGTGTCCACGTCCGAGATCCCCTTCCTGGACAGCTTCGGGGACAATGACCGGCTTTCCGCCGTTGTGGCGGCCCTGATCGGAGCGGACCTTCTGATCCTTCTGTCTGACATTGACGGGCTGTATTCCGATGATCCCAGAACCAACCAGCAGGCCCGGTTTATAGGCCTCGTGCCGGAGATCACCCCGGAGCTTATGGCCATGGGGAAGAATACCTCTGGCAGCGACGTGGGCACCGGCGGCATGGCGGCCAAGCTGGCCGCGGCCAGGATCGCCACGGACAGCGGTTCCGATATGGTGATCGCGAACGGCGACCAGGTGGAGGTGATCCATGAGATCATCGGGGGACAAGAGCGGGGGACCCTGTTTTTGGCCCATGAGAACCTGGATTTTGACCTGATGCATTATCTCAACAACGAATATTAGGAGGCATGATATGATCACACAGGAGATGATAGACCGGATCAATGAGCTGTACCATAAATCCCAGGACCAAGGTCTTACAGAGGATGAGAAAAGGGAGCAGCAGGAGCTGCGGAAAAAATATATTCAGGCCATCCGGGTGAACATGCGGTCCAATTTAAACAACATCTCCATCCAGGAGAAGGACGGCAGCATCACGGATCTGGGGAAAAAATTCGGGGGAGTGAAGGAGGTTTAGGGAGATGTCTGATCTGGAATTAATGGGAAAGAAAGCCCGGGCCGCGTCCAGAATCTTAGGGACCATGGGCATGGCTGAAAAAGAAAGAGGACTGAGGCTGGGGGCCAAGGCCCTTTTGGACGGAAAAGAAGAGATCCTTGAGGCAAACCGGGCAGATGTGGCATGTGCCAGGGAAAAGGGGATGAATCCCGGACTGATTGACCGGCTGATGCTTAACGAGGAGCGGATCCAGGCCATGGCTGACGGGCTGTTGGAGGTGGCGGCCCTGGAGGATCCCATCGGTGAGGTCCTGTCCATGAAGCCCAGGCCCAACGGGCTGCTGATCGGGGAAAAACGGGTTCCTCTGGGAGTGGTGGGCATGATCTATGAGGCCAGGCCCAACGTGACGGCAGACGCCTTCGGCCTGTGTTTTAAAACCGGCAACAGTGTGATCCTTAAGGGAGGCAGCGATGCCCTTGGTTCCAACAGAGCCATTGTCCATTGTCTGAGAAAAGGACTGAAGGAGGCAGGGGCGGTGGCTGACGCTCTTCAGATCATTGAGGATACGGACCGGGAGACCACCAAAAAGCTGATGACCATGAACCAGTATCTGGATGTGCTGATCCCAAGGGGAGGAGCGGGACTGATCAGGACCGTGGTGGAGAACAGCACGGTGCCGGTGATCGAGACAGGGACGGGAAACTGCCATATTTTCGTGGATGAGTCGGCGGACCTTGACATGGCCCTGGATATTATCTATAATGCCAAGACTCAGAGGATCGGCGTGTGCAATGCCTGCGAGTCCCTGGTGGTTCACAAAAAGATCGGAGAGGAATTTCTGCCGAGGCTTAAAAAGGTTCTGGATAAGAAAAATGTGGAGATCCGGGCAGACGAGGAGGCCAGAAAGGTGGTGCCGGAGTTTGCCAGGGCCACAGAGGAGGACTGGGGAAAAGAGTATCTGGACTATGTGGTGTCCTTAAAGCTGGTGGATTCTGTGGACCAGGCCATTGAACACATCAACCATTACAATACAAAACATTCAGAAGCCATCATCACATCCAATTACGCCAATGCTCAAAGGTTTTTGGATCACATCGACGCGGCGGCTGTCTATGTCAACGCTTCCACCAGGTTTACAGATGGTTTTGAGTTTGGGTTTGGGGCGGAGATCGGCATCAGCACCCAGAAGCTTCACGCCAGAGGCCCCATGGGCCTTAAGGCCCTGACCACCACAAAATACGTGATCTATGGAAACGGCCAGGTAAGGCCGTAGGTGAGGGAAGGGGGGATCCGGCATGGACCGGGAAACGCGAGACATGGAACGACCCTGTGCTTCCTGCGGAGGACAGCTGATAAGGGTCAGTCCTAACGAGTACCAGTGCTCTTCCTGCGGCAGGAAATATTACATATCCGCCAACCGGCTTCACAGGATATCGGTTCAGATGTCAGCGGGAAGGACCATCCTGCTGTGCGCGGTGGCCGCCATTGCCCTGGGGGCTGTGGCTGTGGCCGGATACCAGTATTACACCGGGCGAATGGTGGCCTCAGCCAGCCGGTTCAGCGTGGTTTTTCGGGATTTTCTCATGGAGGTCTATGAAAAGCCCGCGCCCAATATCAGCCAGGCGGATCTTGAGAAGATGAAATATCTGAAGATCAAGAAGGATCATAAGGACTACATATTTACCTACAGTTTCCAGGATATCTACGACTACCAGGACATGGATGCCTATGAGAAAACCCTTCAGACCCTGCGGGTGGAGGGGAAGACAGAGGATTTTTCCCCCACCAATGTCCAGTATTTCGCGGGCCTTACCCGTCTGGAGCTGTACACCGAGGCATGGCAGAATTATACCCTTCCCCGGGAAAACGCCATCCGCTACCTTGCCTGCGTTGACGGGCTGTCCAAATACGGGACACCGGAGTTTTTCACCCGGGTCAACAAGGACACCTTGGAGGAGGTGCTCATATTGGAGGCCGGAAAGCTTGAGGATTTTTCTTTTATGGAGGATCTAAAAGGGGTGAAGGGCTTTCTCATTGAGGATGCCGCCTTAAAGGACGTGGACATGTTTCAGGGCTTTGACCATTTAGAGCAGCTGGTGCTCTACCATGTGGACATGGCTGAGGAGGAGACTTATGAGCAGGTCAAAAGGCTTCTTTCTCTTCCCAGCCTTAAGCGGTTTGCCATCTCAGGGAAAACGGCGTGGTACATCACGGATGAGCAGTGGGAAGAGCTGTCTGAGCTTTACGGGGACCGGGTGGCCATGATCCGGGAATAGGGGAAATGGAGGAAGTCAGGCAGTGATAGAACAGAAAAAGAGAGGGAGGATATGAGCGACACCAAAGGAAAAGGACAAAAGGATGACGCCTATACCATCCGGACTTCGGTTTACAACGAAAGGCCGGAGCTCATGGGCATGGAATGCAAAAACTGCGGCGGCGTCCTGGAACTGAAAGACAGGACCCACGCGGTCTGCCCCTACTGCGGCCAGAAATATCTTATCGATGAGGCAAAGGGCACGTCGGTCAACATTCATGTGGATTACAGCGGGAGCAATGAGATGCGGCGGGCAGTGAACCGGGCCAGAAATGCCCTGCTGATCTTTCTGGCCGTGGCGGCGGTTCTGGTGGTGATCATCCTGGGATTTAATATTGCCGCGAAGAAGTCCGTATTTTCCACATCGGATTCTGATATCCCGGTGGGCGGAGACGGACAGCTTCTTGTGATCTTTTTGGAGGACATTTTCGGAAAAGAGTACAAGGACATCACAGCGGAGGAACTTGGCAGTATCCGATATATTAAGTGTTTTTATGAGCGGGAGGGCAGCGAGACCTTCAATGCCATCGCCTACAGCTTCGCGGATTACAAGGACTTAGGAAGCGAGGCGGAGTTTCAGGACACCGTGAAAAAGTGGACCTACCGCATGAAGAGGGTCAGCTGGCCTTCGGATTTTTCCATGCTCACGGGACTTACCAGGTTTGACAACAGGGATGGGGTGTGGATGTCCCTCCAGTCCTTTGCCCCGGATAATCAGATCACCTGTGTGGACACCGACGACAGGCTGGACACCGTGGCTTCCCTTCTGGACCCGGAGAAGATTCAGGTCCTGCGGGTGGGAACCATGGGAAACAATCTGGATGGTATTGGCCAGTTTAAAAACTTGGAGGAGCTTGAGGTGGACACCAACATCTCCAGCCGGACCGGGGATCTCTCCGGCCTTAAGGAGTGTCAAAACCTTAGGCGTCTGAAGCTGCGGTGCGCGGACGATTACAGCGGTGTGGAGAGCATAGGAGAGCTGTCAAAGCTGGAAAGCCTGTTCATCAGTCAGGTGGAGCTGGGAGACTGCGGATTTTTGGAGAAGCTGACAGAGCTTAGGGAGCTTTCCATCTCCACAGGGGGGGAGCCAAAGCTTCAGCTTCTGGAGAACCTTCCCAAGCTTAAGAGGGTGGATTTCCTTGACGGGGAATATATTCCGGCAGGGGAGATCCCAAGCCTGAATGGAGTGGAAGAACTGACAATAGCTGTCAATGATATGGAGGCTGTGAAGGCCATCGGGGACCTTCATGGCCTGCGGGTTTTAGATCTGCACATGGCAGTGAAAGAGTACGGCGTTCCCGCGGATGTCTCCTGCCTTGGACAGCTGACCGCTTTAGAAGAGATTTATCTGGACAATTTCTGGTCCTCTGATGTGTGTGGGCTGGAAGAGGTCCTGAACCTTTCAGGCCTTAAGACCTTCCGCTATGGAAAGAAAATGTCCACAGAGACCAGCCTTCTTCTGGACCCGGAGCTTCTGACCGATAATCCGGGCCTGGAGGAGGCGGGATTTTTAAACTGCTTTCCAAAACACAGGGATACAGGGGAGGAACTGGATTTCGGTTTCCTGACCCATTACCCCGGCGTGAAGCGTCTGTACCTGGATGGCTGTGATTTGACAGACATCTCCTTTGTGTCCGGGATGGAGGATCTGCGGCAGTGCAGTTTTCAGGACAACCATATCGAAGATTTGTCCCCCTTAACCAGCTGCCGGAAGCTGGAGCTGGTCAGCGCGGACTTGGAGAGCGCCGGGAGAGTCCGGTTCCCCGGGGACGTGACCGTAAACACAGACCCTTTTGAGGCCATCTATGACTGAGAAAGTGATTTACAGCAGGTTATAATTTTACTATAATAGTAGAAGAGGAAAACGGACTCTCACAGGTCCGGGACAGTATAAACAGTGCAGGAGGGGTGTATGGCTAGACCACAAGTAAAGAAGAAACCGGTTTCCAGACAGGAGAAGGTTCCGGCTCAGACAAAGATTCCCATGAGGGAGCAGGCAAATGACGTCGTGCTGGCCATGGATATCGGGACCAGGAGCATTATCGGCATGGTAGGCGTGGTGGAGGACGGAAAGGTGAAGATCATCGCCGTGGAGCGGGAGGAACACGCCCAGCGGGCCATGATAGACGGACAGATCGAAAACATCGAGAAGGTGTCAACCCTGGCGGGAAAGGTAAAAAAGAGGCTGGAGGAGAAGACCCGCATAAAGCTCGCAAGGGTGTGCGTGGCCGCCGCGGGGCGGGCCCTGCGGACCAAGAGGGCGGACTATGAGCTGGAGCTGCCGGGAACCCAGCTGATCGACGACGAGATCATCAGCCGCCTGGAGGCAGGGGCGATCACCAGGGCCGAGGAGGCTTTTGACGCGGAAAATGAGTCAACCGAGGATGCCAGGCGTTTCTATCTGGTTGGATACACAGTGTGCCAGTACTTTCTGGACAAGTACATGATCTCCAACTTAAAGGACCACAGAGGGCGTCAGATCAAGGTGGATCTGATCGCCACATTCCTTCCCAGCGAGGTAGTGGAGAGCCTCTACACCACCATGAACAAGATCGGCCTTGAGGTGGCCAGCCTGACCCTGGAGCCCATCGCTGCCATCAACGCGGCCATTCCGGAAAATATCCGGCTGCTGAATCTGGTTCTGGTGGACATCGGAGCGGGGACATCGGATATCGCCGCGTGTACCAGCGGAAGCGTCACCGGCTACACCATGGCCACCATGGCGGGAGATGAGATCACGGAGGCGATTATGAAACACTATCTGGTGGATTTTCCCACAGCCGAGGCCATAAAGGTTCAGCTGGACAAGGAGGATGACATCCGGTTCGCCAATATCCTTGGGCTGGAACAGACCCTGAAGAAGACAGAGGTCCTAAAATGCGTTCAGGGAACTTTGGAGGCCCTCTCCAAGGAAATCGCGGACAAGGTGGTGGAGATCAACGGGACAGCCCCGTCTGCCCTGTTTTTGGCAGGAGGCGGGAGCAAGCTGGCCGGGCTGAAGGACGGCATCACCGAGGCCCTGGGCATGGAGGCCAACCGGGTGGCTGTCGCGGGAAATTATTTCCAGACCACCGCTTTCTCCGATGAGTACGATTTAAATAATCCGGAGTACGCCACCCCCCTGGGAATCGCGGTTTCTTCCGGACTGAATATGATCAATGACAGTTTCCGGGTCACATTAAACGGGCGCCCGGCAAAGCTGTTCCGCAGCGGCACCTTTACGGCCCTGAACCTTCTGATGATGAACGGTTACAATTTCCGGGACATTATGGGCCGGGCCGGGATGAACCTGACGGTAACGGTCAACGGGAGACGGAAGGTATTCTACGGCACTGCCTCTGACCCGGCTTCTCTTATGATCAATCAGAAGGAAGGAAAGCTCTCAGATGTGATCCATGCCGGAGATTTTATTGACTTTATCCCAGCCATCCCCGGAACGGACGCGACGGCCCGCCTGGGGGACGTGGAGGGAGTGTCCATAAACGCTGAGGTGACCCTCAACGGGATGCAGGCTTCCCTGAAGACCATGCTGAAAAACGGCGACGTGATTACCGTAAAAGCGCCCGTAAGCAGGGATACGGATTCCCCGGACAACGGCAGGGGCCGGGAGGACGGAGAATTTGTGGACAGGGAGCCCATTTCCCGGGATACCGGAGGTTCTGTGGACAGAGAGCCCGCCGCCCGTGATACCGGTGACGACGCGGACAGAGAGCCTGCTGCCGGGAATACCGGAGGCTATGGGGACAGAGAACCCGCCTCTCGGAATACGGAAGGTTCCGCGGACAGAGAGCCCGCTGCCCGGAATAACGGAGGCTATGGGGACAGAGAGCCCACCTCTCGGAACACGGAAGGTTCCGTGGACAGAGAGCCCGCCGCCCGGAATACGGCAGGTTATATGGACAGAGAACCCGGCTCCTGGAATAACGAAGACCCCGGGGACAGGGAGTCCGCTTCCCGGGATATCAGGACGGATCCCGCGGGAGAGAGGCGGCCGGAGTCTCCGGTGACAAGAGAACCGGAAGCCGGAATCCACATGACAATGACGGGAAATGAAAGGCCGCGGGACGGAGAGGTTTCTTCCGGGGAGAAGAGCGCCGCGGACGGACAGACCGTGGCCGGGGAGCCGAAGGAGGCCGAGGCCCCCGGGTCTGGCGCGGAGGTGCCAGAAGAGGCCCCCGGGCCTGCACAGGCAGGGGCCTTGGGGCAGACGGGGGCTCCAGGGCAGGAGTCCCCGGGTGAAACCAGGGCAGAGGAGCCGGTTTTGGAAAGACCCATGGTCGTGTTCCAGCTGAACGGGTCTCCTCTCCGGCTTCCTAAAAAAGAGGATGGACGCCCCTATTATCTCATGGACCTGATCCAGTATTCCGGAATTGATTTAGACCATCCCAAGGGAACGGTGACGCTGAAGGTAAACGGGGAGACCGGGAGATTCCAGCAGGTACTGAGGCAGGGAGACATGATAGACATTTGGGAAGAGGAACGGCCATGAGAATACTGGTTGTCAATGACGACGGGATCGGTTCTGCCGGAATCCACTGCCTGGCCTCCCTGGCAATGGGGCTGGGGGAGGTCTGGGTAGCCGCGCCGGACAGCCAGTGCAGCGCCATGTCCCACCGAATTTCCGTATACGGCACCATAGATGTAAAAATAGAGAAGGATTTTCCTGTAGAAAGAGTGAAAGCGTACCGGATCAAAGGCACACCCGCGGACTGTGTGAAGGTAGCCCTGGACTGTCTCATGCCCGAGAAGCCGGATCTTGTGTTTTCCGGCATCAATCATGGATATAATGTGGGGGTGGATATTTTGTACTCCGGCACAGTGGGCGCTGCCATGGAGGCATTGGTCAACGGCATACCGGCTATGGCCTTCTCCAGTGACGACAACACGGACTGGAGGGTGCCGGAGCGTTATCTGATTCCTGTGGTGAATGACCTGCTGTCCCAGGAGATTTCGGGAAACCAGATCTGGAACATAAATTTTCCCTCCGGAGATCCGGATGCCGTGAAGGGGATCCTGAAGAACCGGCGGATCTGTCCCAAGTCATCCTATGAGACCGTTTATACTCTCCAGGAAAGGCAGGGGGAGACGGTAAGGCTGTCTATTTCCAGCATCCTGAGTCCTAATGCCCCAAAAGGCACCGATATGGCGGCGGTCTTTGGGGGATACATCTCTGTGGGGAAGGTGGACAGCGGGGTGTTGGCCGGAGATTAGCTCATATGTCCCATGTGAACGATAACCCGGGGAGCGGCTTATTTGATAATATTTTCCGATAAGTATTGACTTTGTCCGACTTGAATGTGCCGCACTTCTGACACATCAGGATGTTTGTGTCCAGCCAAAGGGGATTAAGCCTTTTTGACCGGATCTGGCATAAAACAGGATATGGGTCAATAGCAAGGCGTGTTCTTTTTTTGCGCCAAGTTGGTGTCGTCCGGTATCGCGCGGGATAGAATGTCCTCGTAATGCCGGACTTTCCGCTCCATATATTCTACGGTTTCTTGAACCTCTCTCAGACGCTGGTACGCCAGCTCTCTCTGATCCAATATGAATTGATACCGGTCCGAAAGCCGGGAATCCCCCTCATAGCACAGATTGCAGTAAGCGCGGATATCATCAATGGAGATGCCGCACCGCCGCAGGCACTGGATGCCCTCAAGCCAGTTTACCGACTCTTCATCAAAAACCCTGTGGTTGTTCTTGTCCCTTTTGCAGGGCAGCAGGCCCTGGTCCGTATAATAGCGCACCGTGTGCTGGGTCACACCCATTTTTTCCGCGAGCTCTTTTACCGTGTATGTCATAGGTATCTTCTCCTCCCTGGCAATATAAACTTTTTTTATTATACCTCAAACCGGGAATTTTGGCAAATTATCAGATGCTGATTCGTCATGGGCCAATAGGGAGCGATTTTCATAGTATTGTAAGAAAAAATATACCGTATTTTTGCCGGGAATATGATATACTTTAGTAAAATTGTTGCCGAGGAGGAAATATTTATGAGATGGAGATCAGCAGTTCTTTTGCTGTCCGCTTTTGTAACGTTGTCCGCGTGTGGTGGTCCTTCTCCTGAGATGGGGGAGGAAGCCTCCAAAACAGAGACCGCGGCTGAAAGCGAGACCATGAACACGGGAGCGGCGTTGGAGACCACAGAACCTCATAAGACGGAGGACAGAGAAACAGGGGAGACAGAAACCAGTGTTTCCGTTGGGGAGCCCAGCGCTGTCAGCGGGGAGTTTGAGGTGAAAACCCTTACCAGGGAGAAGGTGCTGGAGCTGGCGGGACGGGAGGATCTTTCCTGGAAGGATTTTGAGGATTATTCCTCCAGGGACATTGGCTCCGGCCTGCGGATTCTGGCATATCCCATAGACCGGGACTTTTCTCTGCTTATTGGCGGCGGAGGGACAGACCAGGAACCCATGTATATACGGCTGGAGGCTGGAGACGACTACATGGAGCTTCGGGAAAATTCTGCCCGGGATGTTGAGGGCTTCTTTGAAAAACATGCCGGCAGAGAGGAGTATGTGGGGATCCGGGCACATATTAAGGAGGTCAGAGGAGACCGGGCTCTGGTCAGCTCTGACACGGACCAGTTTCCCGGAACCTTCTGGGTCACAGGCGTCGCGGAGCTTGCCGCGGGGGAAGAGTTAAAAGGAGGCGCCTCGGTGTTTGTCCTCATGGAGGACACAGGGGAAAAGGAGGCGGACCAAATCCGGATATTCGTTGGAAAACAGCTTGTGGCCCTTTCACAAGAGGCGGACCGGCCACAGGAGGATATCCTTCTGACCTCAGCCCCCTTGATGACCCTGACCGATGTGCTGTCCAGCCGGTATGATCCCATTGAGGTGTTGCCTGAAAATTATACCTGGGGAATAGACGAGGGCGGGGAGGTCAGGGAAGTGGTGGCCTGCGGGTCAGCTCCCCTGGACAACGGGTTCCTTGGGGACAAAGCCCTGAAGCTGCCAAACTACAACAACATGGACAAGGTTTTTTATTCTTTTTCCACGGTCTTTACACCAGACCAGATGGTGGTACGCCAGTGGAACCTATCCGACACGGGCAGCCAGGAGGCCAAGGAGGAGAGGGTTATGACCCTCTATTACGTCATACCCGCGGTGGGTCTGGAGAAAGATAAGGTCTACGAGTTTGAGGCAGAGTGGGAGAAGGAGAATCTGGAGAAGCGGGGCTTTTGGGGAAGAGCCAGCTATGTCCTGGCCACTAAATAGACAACATAAGAAGGAGGAGATTTTTATGGAGGCAGGACAGGGAGAGTCAACCCCGGCTATCCTGGTGGTAAGCTTTGGCACAAGCTACAATGAAAGCCGCAAGCTTACCATAGAAGCGGTGGAAAGGGACGTTGCCCTGGCGTTTCCTGAGTGTCAGGTGAGCCGCGCGTTTACATCCCCCACCATTATAAAGCTTTTGAGGGACAGGGATGGGATTGTGGTTGACAATGTGGCCCAGGCCCTTGACAGGGCGGCTGCCGCCGGGATCCGGAATCTGGTGGTGCAGCCCACCCATCTTATGGACGGATTTGAGTATCACGGCGTTGTCCGGCAGGTGGAAGAACACAGGGAGCTTTTTGACCAGATCACTGTGGGTCGGCCTCTTTTGTCCGGCAAAGAGGATTTCACGGCCGTTGCCCGGGCGGTGATTGACGACACAAGGAAGTACTCGGACGGACAAAGCGCCATGGTGTTCATGGGACATGGGACAGAGGCCCGGTCCAACCAGGTCTATGAGAAACTGCAAAAGACCTTTGGGGAGGAAGGCTCTAGACATTGCTACATCGGCACAGTGGAGGCCAAGCCCGGCATCGAGGATGTGGCGGCGGCTCTTAAGAAGAAAGGGATTTACAGGAAAGTGGTTTTAAGCCCCCTTATGCTGGTGGCAGGAGATCACGCCAACAACGATATGGCGGGAGACGGGAAGGATTCCTGGAAAACGGTTCTTGTCCGGGAAGGCTATGAGACAGAGTGCCGGATCCGTGGGCTGGGAGAACTGAAGGCGGTCCGGAAGATCTATGTGGACCACGCGGAGGAGGCCCTGGGTTTACTGTGCTCTCCGGGGGAGGCCCGGAAAACAGGCAGGATATGTCACCGCGTGCCCCTTCCCGGTAACGGATAAACTGTTACTGTTCAGGTAGGTCTGCGCGCTTGCCGCGCTGACCGTATGATAAACTGGGCCAGAGAGCAAAAATCCCATCGCCGCAGGCGATTTTCATGGATTTTTGCCAGTTGCTGTGAACGCATGTGAACAGTAACGATAAACTGGAAAACTGTGCCGAATATGTGCTTGTGCCCCGGAAAAATAGATGCTATAATTGATAAGGTTACCAAAAACGGAAAAATCCGCACCGAATGGAGGAAAACATGAGAAAGCATTTATTATACGTTAAGGCGGCGGTACTGACAGCCCTTGTGAGCGCCAGTGTGTCCATGTCAGCTTACGCCGGAGAGTGGAAGAGAGATGACATAGGCTGGTGGTATCAGAACGACGATGGAAGCTATCAGATGAATAATTGGTTTACAGATATAGATGGAAAAAGTTATTATTTTGATGGAAGAGGCTATATGCTCTCCAACACCACTGCCCCTGACGGAAGCAAAGTGGGAGCGGACGGGGCCAGAATTGAGCCTGTAAGGAGCCTTCCAAGCAATAAGGGTGATCTCTATTATGGAGGCCTGCGTCAGGTTCTGGATTCCATCCCTCTTTACCCTCAGGAGTCCACAGGCTTTGAGGATCTTGACGCGCTGCTGAACTCCATTTTTGCCCAGATCATCACCGCGGATATGGATACCCATGATAAGTTAAAGGCGTGCTATGATTATCTGATCACCCACACGGTCTATGGGCAGCAGCCCTATTTTGGAAGCAGCTATCACTATGCCTACGGCGTCCTGTCAGGGGGCGTGGGCGTGTGTGATGACTATTCAGCGGCATTTTCCGTTATGGCCAGGAAGATCGGAGTACCCATGTACACCGCTGGCGGCTCCACCCATAAGTCCAACGGGGACTTTACCCCCCATGCGTGGTGCCAGTTAGATTACAACGGAGTGACCTACATCTTTGATCCCCAGGTAGAGGATGTGATCGCGAACGGCCGAGGCGGTTCCATCATGTACATACGCTTTGGCGGGACCACGGCTCAGTTGGCGGACAAGTACCGCTATGAGATGATCATGGATGACTTCTCCCAGCCAAAGGGCGGGGCCGGAAAGACCATTACAGGTGGATCTTCCAAGAACTCCAATTCCTACAGCGATTGGAATAACCTAACGGATGAGGAGAGGATGCAGGCTTTATGGGATACGTTTGATGACATTGAATGGTAGGAAAATGTTACAGAGTTTGAGCCGTACGAAAAAAAACCCGCTTCTTTTTGTGTATTAATGATAGAAAGGGAAGAAAGCCAAGGAAAATGCATAATGAAATTGATTTAGATAAAATAGACATAAACTTGGAGTCTCCGACAGAAGAACCGTTCAGGCAGTATTACTTTATGGCAAGATGCCGGGAATGGGTTAGAGAATTTGAACGAAAAAACGGACGCCGCCCAACAGCGTTTACCCAGACCTTCGGCTGTCAGATGAATGCCAAGGATTCCGAAAAGCTCCAGGGCATTTTGGAGCGGATCGGGTTTGTGGAGGCTGATGACGAGAAGGCGGACTTTGTTCTCTACAACACCTGCACGGTGCGGGAAAATGCCAATCAGAGGGTCTACGGACGTCTGGGATTTTTAAACACCCTGAAGAGGAAAAACCCTAACATGCTTATCGCCCTGTGCGGCTGTATGATGCAGGAGCCGGACGTGGTGGATAAGATCAAGAAGAGTTATGGGTTTGTGGACATCATATTCGGGACCCACAATATCTTCAAGCTGGCGGAGCTGCTTTTTGGCAGGCTGGAAAAAAAGAAGATGGTGGTTGACATATGGAAGGACACGAGACAGATCGTGGAAGAGCTTCCGGCAGAGAGGAAGTTCTCCTTTAAGTCCGGAGTCAATATCATGTTCGGCTGCGACAATTTCTGCAGCTACTGCATTGTCCCCTATGTCCGGGGGAGGGAGAGAAGCAGAAAGCCGGAGGACATTATCGCCGAGGTTGAGAAGCTGGCGGCCGACGGTGTGACAGAAGTCATGCTTTTGGGACAGAATGTGAACTCTTACGGGAAAAACTTAGAGACTCCCATTACCTTTGCCCGGCTGCTGAGACAGGTGGAGGAGGTCGAAGGCATTGAGAGAATCCGGTTTATGACCTCCCATCCCAAAGATCTCTCCCAGGAGCTGATCCAGGTTATGGGGGAATCAAAGAAGATCTGCCGTCATCTCCATCTGCCGATACAGTCGGGAAGCACCCGGATCTTAAAGGCCATGAACCGCCGGTATACAAAGGAACAGTATTTGGATTTAGTGGACAGGATCCGGGCCGCGGTGCCGGACATTTCCCTGACTACGGATATCATCGTGGGATTTCCGGGGGAGACGGAGGAAGATTTCCTGGAGACCATGGATGTGGTGGAGAAGGTGGGCTTTGACAGCGCGTTTACTTTCATCTATTCCAGACGGACAGGGACTCCCGCGGCCTCCATGGAGGATCAGGTAAGAGATGAGGTGGTCAAGGACAGGTTTGACCGGCTTCTTGCCCGCGTGCAGGAGATCGCGGCCAGGGTGTGCGCCAGAGACCTTCACACCACCCAGAAGGTGCTGGTGGAGAGCCTGGACGATCATCTGGATGGCTATGTCACAGGCCGTCTGGACAACAATATCGTGGTACATTTCCCAGGTGACGCTTCCCTTGTGGGAACCATAGTTCCCGTGTATCTGAAGGAATCCAAAGGGTTTTACTATATGGGAACTGCCGCGGGAAAGTGATCCTGCGTCAGGTCCACACATTACAAAAGACACTCCCGGAAGAATATTTCGGGAGTTTTCACCGTTTTTTAAACAGCAAATTTACTTCAAAGAAGAGAGGTTAACAACGTGGCCGGATTATCACCCATGATGGTCCATTATATGGAGACCAAGAAACAATACCCGGACTGCCTGCTTTTTTACCGGCTTGGGGATTTTTACGAGATGTTTTTTGAGGACGCGGTGACTACCTCCAGGGAACTGGAGATCACCCTGACGGGAAAAGAGTGCGGTCTCGCGGAGAGGGCCCCCATGTGCGGGATCCCATACCACGCCGTGGATTCCTACTTGTATAAGCTGGTGCAGAAAGGTTACAAGGTTGCCATCGCCGAGCAGATGGAGGACCCAAAGCTGGCAAAGGGACTGGTAAAAAGAGAGGTTATCCGTGTGGTAACCCCGGGAACCATTACCAGCAGCCAGGCCCTTGATGAGAAAAAGAACAATTACCTTATGGGGATCGTGTATGTGGGGGATACCTTCGGCGTATCCGTGTGCGATATCACCACTGGCGATTACCTGGTCACGGAGGTGGAGGGGGAGAGAAATCTTTTAGACGAGATCCACAGGTTCTGCCCCTCGGAGATCATCTGCAATGAGGCCTTTTACATGTGCGGCATTGACCTAGAGGACTTAAAGGACCGGTATCATGTGGCCATATCCTCCCTGGACAACCACTATTTTTCCGACGACTCCTGCAGGCGGGTGCTGAAGGAACATTTTCATGTGGGAACCTTGGACGGCCTTGGTCTGGGGGATTATGACGCGGGGATCATCGCCTCCGGGGCTGTGATGGAATATCTGTATGAGACCCAGAAAAATACTTTGGATCACATTGCCGCCATCATTCCCTACACTACAGGGGAGTTTATGATCATCGACACCTCCACCAGACGGAATCTGGAGCTTTTAGAGACCCTGAGGGAGAAGCAGCGGCGGGGATCCCTTTTGTGGGTGCTGGATAAGACAAAGACCGCCATGGGCGCCAGGCTTATGAGAAGCCTCATAGAGCAGCCATTGGTGCAAAAGGCCTCTATCCTGGAGCGGCAGCAGGCCATTGAAGAGCTGAATATGAGTTACATCACCAGGGAGGAGATCCGGGAGTACTTAAATTCGGTCTATGACTTAGAGCGTCTCATGGGGCGGATCAGCTATAAGTCCGCCAATCCCAGGGATCTGATCTCATTTAGAAACTCCCTGGAGATGCTGCCCCACATCAAAGGTCTTTTGGGGGAGATGAATTCCGCCTTGCTGAGACATATCTGGGAGGATCTGGATCCTCTGGAGGATTTATATACCCTGATTGAGTCCGCCATTGTGGATGACCCTCCTATTGTGGTGAAAGAGGGCGGCATGATCAAGGAGGGATACCATGAGGAGGCGGACCGGCTCCGCCACGGGAAGACAGAGGGAAAGACCTGGCTGGGGGAGCTGGAGGCTGAGGAGAGGGATAAGACCGGCATCAAGAATTTAAAGATCAAATTCAACAAGGTGTTCGGCTATTATTTTGAGGTGACCAATTCTTTTAAAAATATGGTGCCGGACTATTTTATCCGCAAACAAACCCTGGCCAACGCGGAGAGGTACACCACGGACAAATTAAAGGAGCTGGAGGACATTATCCTGGGGGCGGAGGACAAGCTGTTTTCCCTGGAATACGACTTGTTCTGCCAGGTGAGGGATGAGATCGGAGCCCAGGTGTCCAGGATTCAGAAGACAGCCAAGGCCCTGGCAGGGGTGGATGTGTTCTGCTCCTTCTCCCTGGTGGCCACCAGAAACAATTATGTAAAGCCCAAGATCAACGAAAAAGGCACCATCCATATAAAAAACGGCCGCCATCCGGTGGTGGAGCTGATGCAGAAGGATCATCTCTTTGTGTCCAACGACACGGTGCTGGACAACTCCAAAAACAGGATTTCGATTATCACTGGCCCCAATATGGCGGGAAAGTCCACCTACATGAGACAGACCGCCCTCATTGTGCTTATGGCGCAGATCGGCTGCTTTGTGCCAGCGGATGAGGCGGACATCGGGATCTGCGACAGGATCTTCACAAGGGTGGGAGCTTCCGATGACCTGGCCTCCGGACAGAGCACCTTTATGGTGGAGATGACGGAGGTGGCCAACATTCTGCGCAGCGCCACCAGAAGCAGCCTGATTATCCTGGATGAGATCGGGAGAGGCACCAGCACCTTTGACGGTTTGTCCATTGCCTGGGCCGTGGTGGAGCATATCAGCAACCCCAAGGTTCTGGGGGCTAAAACCTTGTTCGCGACCCATTACCATGAACTGACCGAGCTGGAGGGCACCATGGGCGGGGTCAACAATTACTGCATCGCCGTGAAGGAGCAGGGGGATGACATTGTATTTTTGAGAAAGATCGTTAAAGGCGGGGCGGACAAAAGCTACGGCATCCAGGTAGCCAAGCTGGCCGGGGTGCCGGAGCCGGTGATCAGGCGGGCCAAGGAGCTGGTGGAGGAGTTGAGCAGTGCCGACATCACCACAAGGGCCAGGGAGATCGCCCAGCAGAATGCCTCCCCGTCTCCCAGAAAAGCGGTCACCAGGCCTGACGAGGTGGATCTAAACCAGATGACCCTGTTTGACACTGTAAAAAGCGAAGATATCATGAAGGAGATCGAGAGCATCCAAATCAATGAGATCACCCCCATGGAGGCTTTGAATATTTTGAGCCGGATACAGGGGAAGTTAAAAAACCGGTGGTAACAGGAAGGAGAAACGGCTGTGGCACAGATTACAGTACTGGATCAAAATACCATTGACAAGATCGCGGCAGGAGAGGTGATCGAGCGCCCTGCCTCTGTGGTGAAGGAGCTTCTGGAAAATGCCATCGACGCCAGGGCCACAGCCATCACCGTGGAGATCCGGGACGGAGGGATCTCCTTTATCCGGGTGACGGACAATGGGTGCGGCATCCCGAAGGAGGAGGTTCCGGTAGCGTTTTTGCGTCATTCCACCAGCAAGATAAAATCAGTGGAAGATTTATTTACCGTGGCTTCTTTAGGATTTCGGGGGGAGGCTCTCTCCAGTATTGCCGCTGTGTCCAAGGTGGAGCTGATCACCAAGACCCCGGAACAGCTTTCCGGCAGCCGCTACCAGATCCACGGGGGAAAGGAGCGGTCCATGGAAGAGGTGGGTGCTCCTGACGGAACCACGTTTCTGGTGCGGGACCTGTTTTATAATACTCCTGCCAGACAGAAGTTTTTAAAGACCAGCCAGACAGAAGGCTCCCATGTGGCGGCTCTGGTGGAGAAGATCGCCATGTCCCATCCGGATATCTCCATTCGGTTCATACAGAACAACCAGAACAAGCTCCACACATCAGGAAATCACAATTTAAAGGACATTATCTACACCGTGTTCGGGCGAGAGATCGCCGCCAACCTGCTGCCTGTGGAATATAAGGGTGAGATCCTGAGGATCACAGGGTTCGCGGGCAAACCGGTAATTGCCAGGAGCAACCGGAATTTTGAGAACTATTACATCAATGGCCGCTATATCCGAAGCAATCTGGTGGCAAAGTCCATTGAGGAAGCTTACAGGCCCTTTATGATGCAGCATAAATACCCCTTTGTGCTTCTCCACCTGGCCATAGAGCCGGAGTACCTGGATGTGAATGTGCATCCCACCAAGATGGAGCTGCGGTTCAGGGAGGGGGAGCGGATTTACGGGATCCTTTATGAGGCGCTGAAAGACGCTCTGGCCAGTAACGAGCTGATCCCCCAGGTAAGCTTGAACCGGCCTGAGAAGGAGAAAGGGCACCAGGAGGCAAAGACGCCCCGCCCGGAACCGTTTGAGGTGAGGAGGCGAAGCCTCTATGAGAAGGAGGGCCAGGTTAAAGCGGAAGGATTTTCCGGCGGGGCAGGAGAGCGGACCGGCGGGTCTCCCGGGACCAATCCGGTCTATCAGGTCATCGCCGAGAGACAGACCGAATACGGACAGGATGGGAGCTTAAGGGAAGAGAGCGGGAACGAGACGGTCCCCCTCCCTGTGGGTCCAAGACGGCAGGGGGGAGCCTCAGAGGGGCCCCCTGGCCCAGAGGAACGGGAGCCAAAGCAGCTTGACCTGTTTGAGGAGAAGCTGCTGGAGCCGAAAAACCGGTTCCGCCACAAGCTTATAGGCCAGTTGTTTGACACCTACTGGCTGGTGGAATTTAAGGACCAGCTGTATATCATTGACCAGCATGCTGCCCACGAGAAGATCCTCTATGAGAAGACCATGGCTTCTCTAAAGAGCCGGGAGTATACTTCTCAGGCAGTAAATCCCCCCATTATCCTGACCATGGGCAGCGAGGAACAGGTGCTTTTGGAAAAATACATGACCTATTTCACCAGCATCGGCTTTGAGATCCAGCACTTTGGAGGCAGGGAATACGCGGTCCGGGCGGTTCCCGACAACCTGTTTTCCATCGCGAAGAAAGAACTGCTCATGGAGATCCTGGACAATCTGTCCGACGACATCTTCAAGGGAAGTCCGGACATGATCTATGAGAGAGTGGCCGGCATGTCCTGCAAGGCGGCGGTGAAAGGCAACAGCCGCCTGTCTCCCATGGAGGCAGATCATCTCATTGACCAGCTTCTGGAACTGGAAAACCCCTACGCCTGCCCCCACGGCAGACCCACCATTATCTCCATGAGCAAATACGACCTGGAAAAAAAATTCAAACGTATTGTATAAGAGAGGAGACTTTCATGGACAGGCCCCTTATTATTCTGACCGGTCCCACGGCAGTGGGAAAGACAAAACTTTCCATCGACTTAGCAAAGGCCATGGGCGGTGAGATCGTCAGCGCCGACTCCATCCAGGTATACCGCCACATGGATATTGGCTCCGCGAAAGTGACAAAAAGCGAGATGGGAGGGGTTCCCCACCACCTTATTGATGTGCTGGACCCTACAGAGGAGTTCAATGTGGTGATCTTTCAGAAAATGGCCAAGGAGGCCGTGGAGGGGATCCTAAACAGGGGCCATATCCCTGTGGTGGTGGGAGGGACAGGCTTTTATATCCAGGCTCTGGCCTATGACATTGATTTTACGGAAAATGATCAGGACCGGACCCTGCGCCTTGAGCTGGAGCGGATTGCCGGGGAGAAGGGCGGAGAATATCTTCACAAGATGCTTGAGGAGGTGGATCCGGCGGCAGCGGATCAGATCCACGCCAACAATATAAAACGGGTCATCCGGGCCATTGAATTTTACCGGCAGACGGGAACGAGGATCTCCGAACACAATGAGGCGGAGAGAAAGAAAAGCTCACCCTACCAGCTGTTTTACTATGTGCTCAACACCCGCAGAAGCATTCTCTATGATCGCGTTGAGCGGAGAGTGGAGCAGATGATGGAACAGGGGCTTTTGGAGGAAGTGAAAAAGCTTGCCGCCATGGGCTGCGCCAGAGACATGGTGTCCATGCAGGGGCTGGGCTACAAGGAGCTCCTTGATCACCTGGAAGGACGGTGTACCCTGGAGGAAGCTGTCTATACCATTAAGCGGGACACCAGACATTTTGCCAAGAGGCAGCTTACCTGGTTTAAGAGAGAAAAAGATGTCCGGTGGCTGAATCTGCCGGATTTTCATGATAACCTGACAGAAGTTTTAGATCATATTTTACAGGAGACCAGAGAATTATGGAATTAGAGACCATGTACCAGTCCCTGGGAATCAGTCCACAGGTGCTGGAGTTCGCGAAAGATACAGAAGATTCGTTAAAACACCGTTTTGAGCTCATTGACAGCAGGGCGGAATACAATCAGCTGAAAGTCATTAAAGCCATGCAGGACAACAAAGTCAGCGACATCCATTTCGCGGCCACAACCGGCTACGGCTACAATGACCTGGGGAGAGATACCCTGGAGGCGGTGTACGCCAGCGTGTTCCGGGCAGAGAGCGCCCTGGCCCGTCCTCAGCTGATCAGCGGAACCCATGCCCTCCATGTGGCGCTGTCCGGCAACCTGCGGCCAGGGGATGAGCTTCTGTCCCCCAACGGGAAGCCCTACGATACATTGGAGGAGGTCATCGGGATCCGGGAATCACCGGGTTCCCTGAAAGAATACGGGGTCACCTACCGGCAGGTGGACCTTCTTCCTGACGGGACATTTGATTTTGAGGGGATCAGGAAAGCTATCAGCGAAAAGACAAAGCTGATGACCATCCAGCGGTCCAAGGGCTATGCCACCAGGCCCACATTTTCCGTGGAGCAGATTGGGGAGCTGATTGGGTTCGCGAAAAAGATCAAGCCGGATCTGATCTGCATGGTGGACAACTGCTACGGAGAATTTGTGGAAACCATGGAGCCGGTGGAGGTTGGGGCTGACATGGTGGTAGGGTCGCTGATCAAGAATCCGGGAGGCGGTTTAGCCCCCATCGGCGGCTATATCGCGGGCAGAAAGGACTGCGTTGACCGGGCCTCCTTCCGCTTGAGCGCCCCCGGTTTAGGAAGAGAGGTGGGTGCCAGCTTAGGGCTGAACCAGTCCCTCTACCAGGGCCTTTTTTTGTCCCCCTCAGTGGTGGCGGGGGCCTTAAAGGGAGCGATTTTTGCCGCCAATCTCTATGAGAAGCTGGGATTTTCCGTGGTGCCTGACAGCAGGGAAGAGCGCCACGACATCATCCAGTCCATCACCTTCGGCACACCAGAGGGGGTCATCGCTTTTTGTCAGGGGATTCAGGCGGCGGCCCCGGTGGACAGCTTCGTGACGCCGGAACCCTGGGCCATGCCTGGCTATGACTCTCCGGTGATCATGGCCGCCGGAGCCTTTGTCCAGGGGTCTTCCATTGAGCTCAGCGCCGACGCCCCCATAAAGCCTCCCTATGCCGTGTATTTTCAGGGCGGACTGACCTGGCACCACGCCAAGCTGGGGATCTTGATGTCCTTACAGAAGCTGTGTGACGCGGGGGTGTGCTCCCTCGCCTAAAGCCGGATAAAACCATTAAAATTTTATGAACTGTCTATACAGAATTTCCAGCTTGTGGTAAAATGTCACCAAAATGTTACCAGTCATCAACGGCTTCGTGTCATGGAGAGTCACGCGGCAAGGAGTTTGATATGGAACACATTAAGATGAAAGACATGGCTCTAAACGACCGCCCTTACGAGAAATGTGTCCGCATGGGGCCGGAAGGGCTCAGCGACGCGGAGCTTCTGGCAGTGGTCATACGGACAGGCAGCAGGAATTTAAGCTCCCTGAAGCTGGCCCAGCAGGTTTTGGAGCTGAATTATCCAGACGATGGGATCCTGGGGCTGTGTAAGTTCAGTCTGGAAGAGCTGAAGGGGATCGAGGGCATCGGAACGGTCAAAGGCATCCAGCTTTTGTGCGTCGGCGAGCTGTCAAAGCGCATCAGCCGGCGTTCCGCCATGGCCAGGAGCCGGGTTTTTGACAGCCCGGAGTCTGTGGCAGGGTACTATATGGAAGAAGTAAGGCATCTGCCCCAGGAACATTTGTATGCCATGCTCCTGAACACAAAGCAGACCCTTATCCGGGATGTGCTGATCTCAAAGGGCACGGTAAACGCTTCTCTGGCATCCCCCAGGGAGATCTTCATCGAAGCCCTGCGGTACCAGGCAGTCAACCTGATCCTGGTACACAACCACCCCAGCGGCGACCCCACACCCAGCCGGGAGGACTGCCTGCTGACCAGGCGGGTCCACGAGGCCGGAAAACTGATGGGGGTCCAGCTTTTAGATCACATTGTTATTGGGGATAACCGTTTTTGCAGTTTTAAAAAAGAAGGAATGTTGTAGATGGAATCAAAACAGAATCAATATATTTTAGCGGGCCTTACGGTTTTTTGCATCCTGCTCATCGGGATCACGGCGGTGAACGATGAGTGGCTGGCTCCTCTCAGGACAGGGGTGGGATATGTACTCATCCCTATCCAGTCCGGCGTCAACAAGGTGGGAGTGTCCATATACCAGGAGCTCTCTGACTATGGACAGCTGAAGGGGGCCCTGGAGGAGAACCGGAAGCTGCAGGAAGAGATCGACCGCCTCACAGAAGAGAACAACCGCCTTATGTCGGAGCAGTTTGAGCTGCGGCGCCTCAGGGAGCTCTATGACCTGGATCAGGAGTACATGCAGTACGAGAAGACCGCGGCCAGGGTCATTGCCAATGATTCCGGAGACTGGTTTCAGGTATTCAGGGTGAACAAAGGCTCTGCCGACGGGATACAGGTTGGGAACAATGTGCTGGCCGGAGGAGGCCTCGCGGGGATCGTCACCGATGTGGGCGCTCACTACGCCACGGTGCGCTCCATTATCGACGACTCCAGCCGGGTCAGCGCCATGGCCCTTCAGTCCACGGACACCTGTATCGTGGCAGGGGATCTGACCTTGTATAAAGACGGCCGCCTGCGGATCACCGGCATAAGAAAAGGCGGGGATATCAAGGAAGGCGACAGGATCGTCACCTCCAACATCAGTTCCCGCTTCCTCCCGGGGATCCTGGTGGGATACGCGGTGGACATCTCCATTGACAGCAACCAGCTGACAAGCTCCGGCTATCTGGTCCCCGCGGCCCAGTTCAGCAATCTGCAGGAGGTTCTGATCATTACTGACGTGAAGGAGACCGAGGACCCTGAGGGATGATGTCTTATTCCGCCCGGGTCAGCGGACCGCGAACTGAATGGAGGAGAAGATGAAGAGGATCGTTATCAATCTGGTGTTGATCATTGTGGCCTTTACCATACAGAACTGTGTGTTTCCTCTGATCCCGTTTCTGTCGGCATCGCCGAACCTGCTTTTGATCCTCACATTTTCTTTTGGCTTTATGGGAGGGCAGCGGGCAGGGATGCTCTACGGCGTGCTGGCCGGAATTCTGCTGGATCTGTTTTACAGCGGGCCTTTTGGCTTCTACACCTTGTTCTATGTATATGTGGGATATGTCAACGGAATATGCACAAAATACTATTATGAGGACTACATAACCCTGCCTCTGGTTTTGAGCATACTGAACGAGCTGGCCTATAACATTTATGTGTATGTGTTCCGGTTCCTGATCAGGGGACGGCTGGATGTGATGTACTATTTTCGGGAACTGGTCATCCCGGAGACCATCTTTACGGTTGTGACCACATTGTTTATTTACCGCCTGCTGCTGTACATCAACAGACGACTGACAGAATTTGAAAATAGGAGAGATACCACCATTGTTTAGAGATTTGTTGGAAATTGTCCAGATTGCCATAAAAAAGGTGATCACTTCCAGACTGTTTGCTCTTGGGGTGATCTTTATCTTCATGTTCGGCACTCTTGTGGGACGGCTGTTTGAGCTTCAGATCATCCACGGGGAAGAGTACATGAGCGATTATGAGTCAAAGATTCTGAGAACCGTGTACACCACGGGGACGAGAGGGAATATCTATGACAAGAACGGCTCTGTGCTGGCCAGAAACGAGCTGGCCTACTCCGTGACCATCCAGGATGTGGGAGCTTACCGCACTCACCAGACAAGGAACCTGATGATCTATGAGCTGGTGAAGATCCTGGACCGTCAGGGGGAGACGGTTGAGGGGAAGCTGGAGATCACCATTGACCAGAACGGGGATTTTGTGTACACCACCTCCTCGGAGGCCGCGAGACTCCGGTTTTTGAGGGATTTTTATGGGGTCCGGTCAGTGGACATGCTGAACGACGAAGCGGGAAAATACCCGTCAGCGGTTACTGCCCGGGAGATTTTCGAGATCATGAAAGACCGGTATGAGCTGAACCAGTTAAAGGACAGCAAGGGAAATCCGCTGATCCTTACGGATGACCAGGCCTTAAAGATCGGCAATATCCGGTACGCCATGACACTGACAGCCTACACAAGCTACAAGACCAGCACGGTGGCCTCCAATGTGTCAGAGGAGACTGTGGCGGATATCTCGGAACATATGGCGGAGCTTCAGGGTGTGGACATTGCCGAGTCTACCATACGAATCTACGAGGATGCTCTGTATTTCGCTCCAATAATCGGCTACACGGGAAAGGTCCAGAGCGAGGAACAGCTGGCGGAGCTGAGAAAGAGGGATGAGGATTACGAATTGAACGACACGGTGGGGCGTATCGGCATTGAGGCTGCCATGGAGCATGTGCTCCAGGGAAAAAAGGGCGTCACCAACATGTATGTGGACAGCGTGGGCCATGTGCTCAAGGTCCTCGACGACGCCACGGAGCCTGTGGCGGGAAATGATATCTACCTGACCCTGGACCGGGATCTGCAGATCGGTATCTACCATCTTCTGGAGCAGCATCTGGCAGGTATTTTGACAGGGCATCTGGTAAACAGGGATGTGACCGAGGAGGAAAACCGGGATTCCAGTAAAAAGAAGATCCCCATAAAAGACGCTTACTACCAGTTGATCAACAACAATGTCCTGTCCCTGGGAGCCATGGAGCGGGAGGACGCGGGGGCTATTGAAAAGCAGATCCACAGCAAATTCCTGGCCTCCAGACAGCGGATCCTGTCCGATGTCCGGTCCCTGCTCACCAGCCCGGGAGCGCCTTCCATGGGAGAGCTGCCGGAGGATATGAAGGCTTATATGCAGTATGTGTACACGTTTTTGTCCTCATCCACCACGGGAATTATACAGAGGGACAAGATCGACAGCGCGAGCCCAGAGGCCGCGGCGTGGCAGGAGGAGACCATCAGCCTGAGAGACTACCTGTACTACGGGATCGCCCAGAACTGGGTAGACACCACCAAGCTGGAGATTGAGAACAAGTATTCCAACGCGGACGACAGTTTTCTGGCCCTGGTGGACTATGTGATCGCGCAGCTTGAGACGGACACAAGATTTACCAAGAAGATCTACCGGTACCTGGTGAATCAGGACATTGTCACAGGAAGCGAGCTTTGCCTGGCCCTGTACTCCCAGGGAGTCCTTCCCTATGAAGAGGACCAGATACAGCTTCTCAGCTCCGGCGGCAGCGATTACGCCTTCACGTTCCTGATCAACAAGATATCAAATCTGGACATCACTCCGGCCCAGCTGGCACTGGATCCCTGTACGGCAGGCTGCACGGTGACAGACGTGCGCACCGGTGAGGTGAGGGCTCTGGTGACCTATCCAAGCTACAACAACAACCTGATGTCCGGAACCGTGGACGCGGCCTATTTCAGGCAGCTCAACGACGACCTGTCCCTTCCGCTGTACAACAACGCCACCCAGGTTCTCAAGGCCCCCGGCTCTACCTTCAAGCCGATCACGGCCATCGCGGGGTTGGAGGAGAAGGTTATTGACACCATTGATGAGATCGAATGTACGGGTATCTATGATATTGTGTTCCCGGTCATCCGCTGCTGGATCAATCCGGGACGCCACGGGAAGCTTGACGTGTCCGGGGGGATCGAGAATTCCTGCAACTATTTCTTTTCTGAAGTGGCCCACCGACTGTCCACCAACGAGGAAGGGGTGTATTCCACCGAGAGGGGACTTGACATTATCAGAAGGTATGCCACCATGTTTGGTCTTGACCACCCTTCGGGAATTGAGATCGACGAAAGCTCTCCCAAACTGACCACAGAGGACCCGGAACGTTCCGCCATGGGGCAGGGGGACAACGCGTACACCAATGTCCAGCTGTCCCGGTATGTGACTGCCCTGGCCAACAGGGGCACGGTCTTTGAACTGAGTCTGATCGACAAGGTTGCCAGATCCGACGGAACTCTTGTGGAAGAACGGGTGCCGGAGATCTCCAATCAGGTAGATATCGCGGACTCTACATGGGATGCGGTGCAGGATGGGATGCGAAGGGTGGTTACCAACAGCTCAGCCAACAGGATCCTCAGGGATCTGGAGGTTGAAATCGCCGGAAAGACGGGAACGGCCCAGGAGAACACCAGAGCCAACCACGCGTTTTTTATCTCCTACGGACCATTTGCTGATCCTGAGATCAGTGTTACAGTCAATATCCCATACGGTTATGCCTCTTCCAACGCGGTCGCGGTCGCGAAAGATGTGTACCGGTTGTATTACGGATATACGGATCTGGAACATATCATCAATACAGGAGCGTTGGACGCGACCAACGTAATTATCGGAGATTAAAAATTCAGGTAAGAAGGTGGGTATAGTATGAAAAATACAGTGGTAATTAAGAGCAACAAATCTGGTATGACAGTGATTCTGGCACCGGAGGTGCCTTTTGAACAGCTGCTTTTGGATATTGCCAGCAAGTTTGAGGACAGCGCCAAGTTCTGGGGCTCGGTCCAGATGGTCTTAACCCTCACAGGCCGTCCCTTAACGCCCCAGCAGGAGTTTGAGATCGTCAATGTGATCATGGAACACTCCCAGATTGAGATCCTCTGTCTGGTGGATCTTGACAGCAACCGGACAAAACGGTGCGAGAAGGCCCTGAACGAAAAGCTTATGGAGCTGTCCTCAGCCACAGGACAGTTCTACAAGGGCTGCTTAAGAAAAGGGGAGTCCTTAGAATCAGAGGCCAGCATCGTGGTCATCGGCGATGTGGAGCAGGGAGCCAGAGTTACCGCCAAGGGCAATGTGATCGTGCTGGGAGAGCTGAAGGGCACGGTTATGGCCGGGGCCGCGGGCAATGAGGAGGCAGTGGTGGTGGCCCTGACCATGGCTCCTTATCAGCTGAAGATCGCTGACGCCGCCACACCGGTCAACGAGAAAGGCCGCAAGATGGGGAGAGGTCCTGTGACGGCTTCCTTAACAGACGGGAAGATTCTCATGGATCCATTAAAAAAAAGTTTTTTTAATGTGTTAAAATCCATTTAATACTGGAAATATTATTAAATATAGAGTAGAATATATTTGTTAGGCATTTATTGCAGGAGGAAAAGAATATGAGTGAAGTCATTGTTATTACCTCCGGAAAAGGCGGGGTGGGCAAAACCACAACTTCTGCCAACATTGGAACCGGCCTGGCCATGCTGGGAACGCGGGTGGCGCTGATTGACACGGATATCGGCCTGCGGAACTTGGATGTGGTCATGGGGCTGGAGAACAGGATTGTCTACAATCTTGTAGATGTGGTGGAAGGAAACTGCAGAATGAAGCAGGCCCTGATCAGAGACAAAAGATACCCGAACTTATACCTGCTGCCGTCAGCGCAGACAAGGGACAAGTCAGCAGTAAATCCTGAACAGATGATAAAGTTAACAGAAGACTTGAAAGATGATTTTGATTACATACTGCTGGACTGCCCGGCCGGGATCGAACAGGGATTCCGCAATGCCGTCGCGGGTGCTGACCGGGCACTAGTAGTAACGACTCCGGAGGTGTCGGCTATACGGGATGCGGACCGCATTATCGGCCTTCTTGAAAACGGCAACATGGGACAGATCCAGCTGATTGTAAACAGGGTCAGAACGGATATGGTGAGAAGAGGGGATATGATGTCCGTTGACGATGTCATGGATATCCTGGCAGTACCTCTTCTGGGCGCTATCCCGGATGACGAGTCCATTGTGATCTCCACCAATCAGGGGGAGCCTCTGGCCGGTACGGACACGCCTTCCGGACAGGCTTATCTGGATATCTGCAAGCGTCTTTTGGGTGAGGACATCCCTGTCTGCATCCCTGAGACGGGCAGAGGCTTTATATCCAGGCTTACGGGATTTTTAAAGCGGGCTTAGGAGGCAAGACCATGGTCCGCGGGCGGCGTGTCTTTGGAAAACGTTCTGGAGAAATCGCCAGGAAGAGGCTGAAGCTCCTTCTGGCGGCTGACAAGACAGACTGTTCCCCGGATTTTCTGGGGATGATAAAGGACGACATTCGCGCGGTCGTTTCAAAATACATGGACATCGATCCCGAAGAGATCGAGGTGGGGATCACCAATACGCTTTTTCACGGAGTCCCGGATCCCGTACCGGTTTTTTATGCCAATATACCGATACGGTGCCTGTCTTATAAGGGGATTATTTAGTATGTTGTTTGATTACAGTTTCAAAAGATATAATATCCGGATCCTGCTGTACATGCTGGTTTTAAGCGGCATCGGCGTCATGGCGATCTGGAGCGCCACCAACCAGAGTCAGAGTTCCGTTAACAAGCAGCTCCTGGGCATTGCCGTGGGACTGTTTATGGCGGTAGTTCTGTCGCTGATCGACTACCACAGGATTTTGTCCTTCAGCGTGCTGATCTATCTGGGCTGTGTGGTTATGCTGGTGGCGGTCCTTCTTATGGGAAAAGCCAGAGGGATCGCCAGAAGGTGGATCGTGCTTCCGGTCATCGGGCAGATCCAGCCGGCGGAGTTTGTGAAGATCGGTTTGATCATTTTCTTTTCCTGGTATTTCCAGAAATATCAGGAAAAGAAAAATCAGCCTTCCATACTGGGCGCGGGCGTTCTTTTGTTTGCGGTGCCCGCGTACCTGGTATTCAGCCAGCCAAACCTTTCCACCACTTTGGTGATGATGGTGATCGTGGCGGCGGTGGTGTTCGCTTCGGGCATCAGTTATAAGTGGATCCTGGGATTTCTGGCCTTCCTGATTCCCGGAGGAATGCTGATGGTGTATTTCCTTATCCACGGTATGATACCATTTATCCAACAGTATCAGGCAAACCGTATCCTGGCCTGGATCGATCCGGAGACTTATTCGGAGGCGTTTTATCAGCAGGAGAATTCGGTTATGGCCATTGGTTCCGGCCAGCTGTGGGGGAAAGGCCTTAGCAACACGGGAATTGCCTCTGTGAAGAACGGCAATTTCCTTATTGAGGAGGAGACGGATTTTATTTTTGCCATTGTAGGAGAAGAGATGGGGTTCGCGGGAGCCATGTTGCTTTTGTTTCTGGTCCTTATGATCGTGCTGGAGTGTCTGGTCATGGCCCGAAGAGCCAAGGACATGTCCGGCAGGCTGATCTGCGTGGGGATGGCCACTCTGTTCGCGTTTCAGAGTTTTGCCAATATCGCGGTCGCGACAGCCATATTTCCCAATACGGGTCTTCCGCTGCCGCTGGTAAGTTCAGGGGTAAGCTCCCTGCTGAGCATCTATATAGGCATGGGAGTTGTACTAAATGTAGGGCTTCAACGAAGGTTTGACAACTAATGAAGGAGGGGATAGAACATGAATATCGGCTTAATCGCACATGATTCAAAGAAGAAATTAATGCAGAACTTCTGCATCGCATACAGGGGGATTTTGAGCAAGCATTCTTTATATGCCACAGGGACCACGGGCAGGCTCATCGAAGAGGTGACCAACTTGAATGTTCATAAGTATTTGGCGGGCCACTTAGGGGGCGGCCAGCAGCTGTGCATTGATATTGAACAGAATCAGCTGGACCTGGTGATCTTTATGAGGGAGCCGGATGTTCCCAAAAGGTTAGATCCGGACAGCAGCCCCATTGTCCGGGTGTGCGATATGCACAACATTCCTCTGGCTACCAATGTGGCCACGGCGGAGCTGCTGATCAAAGCCCTGGAGCGGGGTGACCTGGAATGGCGCGAGATGTACAAGTAAGGTGGAGTTTGTCATGAAGATAAGATTGATCCTGTTGCCGCTGTGCGGTCTGGGGCTGCTGCTTTCCGGGTGCGGCGGAGCTTCCGGCAAAGCTTTGGAAAAGCCATATTCATTTGAGGAGAGGACCTTTGAACTGACGGATCTCTCCCTGGAGGAATCCCAAAGGCTTCCTCTGTTTGCCGCGGATTTATGTGTTGTTTCCGACGAAGAGGCCTATGATTCCTCGGATGTGGATTCGGAGGCGGGGCTTCTTTTGTCCCTGTCTGACAATAGCGTGCTCTACAGCAAAAACGCTTTTGAGCGCCTTTATCCGGCCAGTACCACAAAGATCATGACAGCTCTGATCGCCATCAAGTACGGCAATCTCGACGACCTGGTTACGGTGACAGAGGAGGCGGTTATCACGGAGGCAGGCGCGACCCTGTGCGGCATCCAGCCGGGAGACGTGCTTACCATGAGGCAGCTCTTGTACGGGCTTATGCTTCCATCGGGAAACGACGCGGGGGCGGCCATCGCGGTTCACATGTCCCAGAGCCTGGAAGGCTTTGCGGCACTTATGAATCAGGAAGCAGCCAGATTAGGAGCCACGGGGACCCATTTTGTCAATCCTCACGGGCTTCACGACGAGGAACACTACACAACAGCTTACGATCTGTATCTGATCTATCAGGAAGCTCTTAAGTATCCGGTATTCAGGGAGGTGACCGGTGCCACAGCCTATCCCGCGGAATATGTGGATAAGGATGGGAACCCGGTGAGCAAAACCTGGGAGGGAGGCAACTGGTACATGACAGGGAGGGAGGAGACTCCCCAGGGACTGGCGGTATTTTCCGGAAAAACCGGGACAACAAAGGCCGCGGGGTGCTGTCTGGTTATGGCCTCAAGAGAGGAAGAGCAGGGAGGAGAGGAGAAGGAGTATGTCTCCATTATCATGAAGGCGGAAAACAGAAACAACCTCTATGACAACATGACAAATATAATTTCTAAAATTGTCAATTAAGTCATTGCCTTTTTTGCTTATTTATACTATAATTAGTATTAAATTAATCGCCTTTTTATACAAATTTATAAACTCAAGGAGGTCATCAACTATGGTGCAGATTATAGCAGGGAATAAGGGTAAGGGTAAGACCAAGCACTTGCTGGACAAGGCAAACGCGGCGATCAAGACAGCCAACGGGTCTATCGTTTATCTGGATAAAAGTTCAAAGCACATGTATGAGCTGAACAATCGTATCCGATTGATCAATGTAAAAGGATTTGATATTACTGACTGTTCCGGTTTTATTGGTTTTGTATGCGGTATTATCTCACAGGATCACGATCTTGAGATCATGTTCCTCGACAGTTTTTTAAAGCTTGCCTGTCTGGAAGGCGAGGATATCTCCGAGGCCATTGGGGAGTTGGAAGCCATCAGCGAGAAGTTCCATGTGGATTTCGTTCTGAGCGTGTCACTGGATGCCGACGAATTACCTGAGAATGCAAAAAAGGATGTTATTATCTCTTTATAATACATAGATATTGGGGGTCTGGTTTCAGACCCCTTTTTTAAGTTCTAAAACCTTGAACTTTTTTTCATTTCCTCGTATAATAGATAGGGTGTGGTTTTCAGTACCTGGGAGGAAGGAGATCCATATGGCAAAGAAGAAAGGCAAGATCATAAAATATAAAAAGCCTTTGAACCTGAACATAGGGATGCTGATTTTTGCCGCGATTTTCATTTATATGGTTTTCAGTGTGTACACTTATCTGAAAAAGGAGAAGATACAGTTTTACGAGGTGGCTGACGGGTCCATCGTGGATGACAAAAGTTATACCGGGATTATTCTCAGGCAGGAGACCACAGAGTACGCGGACAGCGCGGGTTACATCAATTATTATGTAAGGGAAGGAAAAAGGGCGTCTGTCAACACATGTATATACTCCATCGATGAAAGTGGAAATCTGTCTTCCTTTCTGGAGGAGCAGGACCAGGGTCCGGGGGCTCTCACAGACCAGGACCTTTCTAATATACGAAGGCAGTTAAATGCTTACAGCACAACCTATTCTGACGAGAAATTTGACGCGATTTACGATGCCAGATATACACTGGAAGCCATGGTGATGGAGTACACCAATTTTAACGCTCTAGACAGTCAGGAACAGCTGATTGAGGAAATGGGGATCCAATTTAAGCGGGTATTCACACCGGTCAGCGGGGTGGTTTCCTATGGCATTGACGGTTTTGAGAGCCTTACGGTTCCCCAGATCAGCGAGACGGTGTTTGACCAGAGCCAGTATACCAGGGCCATCACAAAAGCGGGGCAGCGGGTTGAGCCGGGAACGCCCATATATAAGGTGATCACGGACGACTCCTGGTCAGTGGTGTTTCAGATTGAAGAGGATGATGCCCTGGAATTCAGTTCCCAGGGAAGCGTCCGGGTGTCTTTTCCTAGCCACAATTTAGTTACAAACGCTGCCTTTGCCATTGTTACCGGAAGTGACGGGAAAGCTTATGGAAAGCTGGATTTTGACAAATATATGGTACAGTTTGTCACGGACCGCTATGTGGACTTTGAGATCATGACATCTGTCACAGAGGGCTTAAAGATCCCAATCAGCTCCGTCACCACCAAGAACTTTTATCTGGTGCCTGTGGATTTCCTTACAAAAGGAGGAGACGGGCTGGAGGATGGATTTAATAAGGAAGTTTACACAGAGGCCGGCACTTCTGTCTTGTTTGTGCCTGCCACTATCTACTATTCCAATGATGAATATTACTACATAGATTGTGATAAGGATCAGGTGATCCAGGCAGGAGATTATCTGGTGAGGCCCGATTCATCAGAGAGGTTTCAGGTAGGGATTACCGCCTCGCTCCAGGGAGTTTACAACATAAACCGAGGTTACGCGGTGTTTAAGCAGATTGAGGTTCTGGCCCAGAGCGATGAATTTTATACCATCAGGAAAAACATGAGTTATGGGCTTAATGTCTATGACCATATCGTGTTAAATGCTTCCCTTATTGAGAAGGAAGGCGTCTTTGTCTATCAATAACAACAGGAGAGCCGCTGGCAGCCAGAGGCAGGAGGAAAAGCATATGGAGATCAGGGAGAATTTGCGCAAGATAGAGGAACAGATCGGGGAGGCCTGCAGGCGGGTGGGGAGAGATGAGAGGGAAGTGACGCTGGTGGCGGTCAGCAAGACAAAGCCAGTGGACATGCTGAAAAGCGCGTATGAGGCAGGAGCCCGACAGTTCGGGGAGAACAAGGTACAGGAACTGGTCTCAAAGATCCCCCAGATGCCGTCAGACGCGAAGTGGCACATGATCGGCCATCTCCAGACCAACAAGGTGCGGCAGGTCACAGGAAAGACCGCTCTGATCCACTCAGCGGATTCCATCCGGCTTGTGAGGGAGATTGAGAAGGAGTCTGCCAGACAGGAGCTGGTCACGGACATCCTTTTGGAGGTCAACGCGGCCAGGGAGGAGAGCAAGTTCGGATTTTTTCTGGAGGAAGTGGAGGAGGCTCTCTGTGAGATTAAAAATTTCCCCCATGTGAAGGTCCGGGGCCTGATGACCATTGCTCCCTTTGTCTCATGTGCTGAAGATAATCGGGGAGTTTTTAGAAAATTGTATCAATTTTATGTTGACATCAAAAGTAAAAACATTGATAATGTTACCATGGACATACTCTCTATGGGAATGACTGGTGACTTCCAGGTCGCGATCGAGGAGGGAGCGACCATGGTGAGGGTAGGCACTGGAATATTCGGTGCACGATAGAAGATGGGAGAACATATATGAGTTTGTTAGGGAAAATTATGGACAGCATGCGACTGAGCGAAAGTGATGACGATGACTACTTTTTAGATGACGACTATGATGAAGATGATAGACCTCCCAGAAAAAGCCTGTTTGGGAAAAGAGACGAAGAGTATTACGATGACGATGACGAAGAGCCTGAGGAACCGGCCAGGCCAAGGTTTCTTGGACGTTCTTCTTCTAATAGTAAAGTCGTTCCGATGAAGCGGAACATGGAAGTGTCCATGATCAAACCCACTTCCATAGAAGATGCCAAAGAGATCTGCGATTACCTTCTCGCGGGGAAAGCTGTGGTTCTGAATATGGAAGGATTACATACAGAGATTGCCCAGAGAATCATTGATTTCTCTTCCGGAGCCACTTACTCCATGGATGGCAATCTTCAGAAGATATCCAACTATATCTTTATCGCTACCCCCAACTCCGTGGAGCTTTCCGGGGATTTTCAGGACATGCTGGGAGGCGGGGGCGGAGGAAGCCTTGACATGTCAGGGCTGAATCTGCGGTTATAGAGCAAGTGATGGTGAGCAGACGGTTTTTCATGTGAAGCCGCACAGAAAGCCGTTTGCTCTTTTGTGGTGTAAAAAACGCGCCTCGCGGGGGTTGAAAAGGAGAAATATTATGCCAAAGACATTAACGGTACACAATAAAGATGGGAAGGCCGGCTATGATATCGTGCTGGACAGCTCCTTTGACAATCTGGCAGGTGAGGTCAAGAAGCTGCCGGTGGAAGGGCGGCGGGTGTGTGTTGTCACCGACTCTACGGTGGCTGGGCTGTACCTTGAGGAGGTAAAGGGGATTCTGGCAGGCTGCTGTAAAGAGGTTGACACATTTGTCTTTCCAGCGGGTGAGGAGAGCAAGAACCTGGACACCGTACAGAAGCTTTACGAGACGTTGATTAAAGCGCGCTTTGACCGGAGGGACTGGCTGGTAGCCTTAGGCGGCGGCGTGGTGGGAGATCTGTGCGGCTATGGCGCGGCTACTTATCTAAGAGGGATATCCTTTATCCAGATCCCAACCACATTGCTCTCCCAGGTAGACAGCAGCATCGGGGGCAAGACAGGGGTAGATTTTGCTTCCTACAAAAATATGGTGGGAGCGTTCCATATGCCAAGCCTTGTGTACACCAATGTGGCCGCTTTACGAACCTTGTCCCAGGAGCAGTATTCTTCTGGCATGGGCGAGGTGATCAAGCATGGACTGATCCAGGATAGGGAATACTATGACTGGCTGAATGTCCACAGGGAGGAGATCCGAAAACGTGATCTGGGGATCTGCCTTGAGATGATCGCCAGGAGCGATGAGATTAAGAGAAAGGTAGTGGAGGAGGACCCCAGGGAACAGGGAGCGCGGGCGCTGCTGAATTTCGGCCACACCTTAGGCCATGCCTTAGAGAAGCGGCTTTCCTTTTCCATGCTTCACGGCCACTGTGTAGGCTTGGGGTGCATAGGCGCTGTAAAGATTTCCACGGACAGGGGATACCTGCCGAAAGAGGCGGCCAGCTCCCTGACAGACCTTATGGAGTATCTCTATATGCCTGTGAGCGCGGAAGGCCTGTCCTGTGAGAAGGTGCTTGAGGACACAAAAAGTGACAAAAAGATGGATGGAAACGCTATCCGTTTTATACTTCTAAAGGAGATCGGCCGCGCTTTTGTGGACAGGACGGTGACAGAGGAGGAGATGAGAGCCGGACTTTCGGCTGTTCTCCGGTAAAAATACACGGAGGTTATACGTATGAAAGAAAAACGGGGCCATATGATGGGCTTTGCCCTGGGGATACTGTGTCTGACGGCGGTGGACCAGTGGACAAAAAAGCTGGTGGTAAAGAATCTTATGGGAAACAGTCCCTATGTTATCTGGGATGGAGTGTTTGAATTATTCTACTCGGAAAACCGAGGGGCGGCATTTGGGATACTGCAGGGGCGGCAGACCTTTTTCTTTGTGATCGCGGTGTGTGTCTTTGCCGCTGTGGTGTATGTTATGGCCAAGCTTCCGGCAGGAAGACGCTTTGTTCCGCTGGAGGCCTGTCTGACCGTGATCTGCGCCGGAGCGGCAGGCAACCTGATCGACAGGGTGTCCCAGGGCTATGTGGTGGATTTTCTGTATTTTAAACTCATCAATTTTCCGATTTTTAATGTGGCTGACTGCTATGTGACAGTGGGGACAGCTGTCCTTGCCATCCTTTTTCTGTGGTATTATAAGGATGAGGAGTTTGATATGCTGTACCCCAAAAGAAAGGAGAAGGTGTGAAGCGGACTTTTTTTGTCTCGCCTGAGGAAAAGGGAGGCAGGATCGATGTGACCATATCCAGGACCTTTCCGGAGCTGTCCAGATCCCATGTCCAGAAGCTTTTGAAGTCAGAGGCCGTGCTGGTCAATGGTCAGCCGGTGAAGGCCAACTATAAGACCCTGGAAGGGGACTGTGTGGAGCTTAATGTGCCAGAGCCGGCGGAGCTGGAGATACAGGCAGAGTCCATGGACCTGGACATTCTCTACGAGGACCGGGATGTGATTCTGATCAACAAGCCAAAAGGTATGGTAGTTCATCCGGCGCCTGGACATTACAGCGGCACCCTGGTCAACGGGCTTATGTACCACTGCAGGGATGAACTCTCTGCCATCAACGGGGTTCACCGGCCAGGCATTGTCCACCGCATTGACAAGGATACTACCGGCGTGCTGATCGTATGCAAAAATGATACGGCCCACAGCTCCATCGCCAGGCAGCTTAAGGACCACACCATCAACCGAAGGTATCAGGCTGTTGTCCATGGCGTTATAAAGGAAGAGGAGGGAACCGTAGACGCTCCGATCGGCCGCAATCCAGGGGACAGGAAGAAGATGTGTGTCAATGAAAAAAACGGCCGGCGGGCAGTAACCCACTACCGGGTCTTGGAGCGGTTTGGCCAGTTTACCTATATTGAGTGCAGACTGGAGACAGGACGCACCCACCAGATCCGCGTCCACATGGCCAGCATCCATCATCCCGTTTTAGGGGATTCGGTCTATGGACCGGAACGATGCCCCTTTAAGCTTCAGGGCCAGACGCTCCATGCGGGGGTTCTGGGATTCGTTCATCCCAGAACCGGAGAATATATGGAGTGCCGCTCTCCCCTTCCCCAGTATTTCCAAGATCTGCTGACAAAATTGCGAAATATGTGAAAAATCGTGTACTTTTCGCTTTTTTTGTTGTATAATATACATATAAAAAAATAATTTGTATGACAACAAGAGATTGTGGAAAGGAGAAGGGTTTATGAGTGATCATTTAGTCGTTACAATCGGAAGGCATTGTGGGAGCAAAGGGAATCTGATCGGGAGAAAGCTGGCGGAAGTCATGGGGGTAAAGTGCTACAACAAGGAACTGCTGGCAGAGGCGGCAAAGCACAGCGGCCTGTGCCAGGAACTGTTTGAGACTCACGATGAGAAGCCTACCAACAGTTTTTTGTATTCCTTGGTCATGGATACCTATTCTCTTGGCTACACCACCTCGGCCTACATGGATATGCCCATCAACCACAAGATTTTCCTGGCTCAGTTTGACACCATCAAGAAGCTGGCCAGTGAGGAGTCCTGCGTCATTGTGGGCCGGTGCGCTGACTACGCCTTAGCGGACAATCCCTGTGCGGTCACGGTGTTTATCAGCGGGTATGAGGCTGACAGGCTGGCCTATCTGAAGGATTTGTACAATGTCACAGAGGCTAAGGCCAAAGATATCATGATTAAGACCGACAAGCAGAGGGCAAGCTACTACAATTATTACGCGAATAAGAAGTGGGGCGATGCCAGAAGCTATGACCTGTGTATCAACAGCAGCGTTACAGGTATAGACGGAGCGGTTCAGATCATCCAAGATTTCTCGAAGATCAAGATGGCTAACAGAAAGTAGATGGTTATTACAGCAGGGGACTGTCCAGGAAAGAAGGACAGTCCCCTATTCTATTGAGTTATTCTACGGTAACGGACTTTGCCAGGTTTCTTGGCTGATCCACATCAAGATTTTTGCCGATGGAAGCATAGTAGGCAATGAGCTGAAGGATGACAGCAATGGGAAATACGGTAAAACGGTCATCCAAATCCGGAATCCTGATATGGATGTCCGCCAGCCCGTCTTCTATGTCCTTGTGTTCCTTTGTCAGCAGGATGACGAAAGCTCCCCTGGCCTTCACCTCCCGGACATTGGAGATGGTCTTGGAAAAAACGTGTTCCTGGGTGGCAATGGCGATCACAGGGACCCCGGGAGCCACCAGGGCAATGGTGCCGTGTTTTAACTCTCCGGCAGCATAGGCCTCCGCATGGATATAGGAGATCTCTTTCAGCTTGAGAGCGCCCTCAAGGGAAAAGGCATAGTCAAGCCCACGTCCCATAAAAAACGTATCATGCTGTTGGATCAAGTGGGTCACCAGCTCTTTTTCCACATCCTTTTGGGCGATCATGGCCTCCATGGCAGGGATGGCATCCAGAAGCTTGGTGAGGAAGGAAACAGCCTGGTCCCTGGAAAAGTTTCCCCGGACAAGAGCCATGCGGCAGCTGATCATGTAGAGGGCCGCGAGCTGTACGGAGTAGGCCTTGGTACTGGCCACGGCGATCTCAGGGCCCGCGTGAGTGTACAGGATATGATGGCTCTCCCTGGCAATGGTGGAACCCTTCACATTGACGATGGCAAGGGTTTTGGAGCCCCGGCTTTTGGCAAGGCGGAGAGCGGCTAAGGTGTCAATGGTCTCCCCGGACTGGGAGATGATGATCACCAGGGTCTTTTCATCGATGAGCGGGTCCTCATAGCGGAACTCGGAGGCAATGGAAACCGTCACCGGGATCCGAAGGGCAGGTTCCATAAGGGATTTTGCCACAATGCCCGCGTGCATGGCAGTGCCGCAGGCCACCACATGGACTTGGGCGCATGCCGTAAAAAGGTCATCAGGGATCTGGTCGTCGGTAAAATCGGGAAGTCCCCTGACAACGCGGGGAAGGATGGTATTTTTCAGGGCTTCCGGCTGTTCATGGATTTCCTTAAGCATAAAATGGGGAAACCCGTTTTTCATGGCAGCGTCCATGTTCCAGTTCACTTCCAGCGTCTCAGGGACAGCGGGGGAGCCATCCATGTGATAGAGGCTGATCTTGTAGCCTGTCAGCTTCACGATATGGTTCTCCGGGACCACAAAATAGTTCCTGGTATAGGGGATGAGGGCGGTTAAGTCAGAGGCGATCAGGGCCCCTGAGTGGGTGTAGGCAGCCACCAGGGGGCTGACGCTGCGGATGCCGTAGATCTCCCCAGGCCGGTCGTCAAACATGACGCAGAATCCATAAGACCCTTCTAGGCGCTCCACAAGCTGCTTTATGGCGCTTTTGGGGTCCCCGTCATAAAAGGAATCAAGTACCCACGCTGCCACCTCGGAGTCTGTCTGGGACACCAGACGGTCTTCAAGGGAGAACTCCTGCGTGAGACTGTGATAATTTTCGATGATCCCGTTGTGGATCAAAGTCACTCGCCCGGCCCGATGGGGATGGGCATTTATGTCATCCACCCCGCCGTGGGTGGCCCATCTGGTGTGGCCGATGCCGCAGTGGGAGTGATGAGGCATGGAAACCTCTTTCAACCTGGCGACTTTTCCTGTCTTCTTGACCACATGGACTGTGGAAGCTGTATCAAAATAGGCGATGCCGGCGCTGTCGTATCCCCGGTATTCCAACTGCGACAGGCCTTCCAGCAAGATGTTTTTGGCCTCGAGAGGACCGCTGTATCCAATAATTCCGCACATAAAATGATTCTCCATTCTTTATTCAGGCTTTTAAAGCCCTCAGTATATGTGATATCAAAATGGCTCCGGTTGCGGCACGTTTGTTTTGCGGTTGCCCGCATATTTCGTCCCGCATCACACGCCCGAAGCGGCATGGGAGGGTACCCGCCGAAAATTCGATAAACCCCTCCACCTCGTCAACCTGAAGCCGCCGGATGACTCCGTTCACGTTCACGGTCAGGTACTGGCGCTTAGCTCTGCTATTTACACTTATGCCTCCTGTTCATAAGGTCCTGTCTATTATAGCCTTATATATCTTACGCGTCAACTGGTTCCAGGCGCGGAATTTATGACCCTTAATTAATTTTTAATGATTTCTTAGTGTATTTCGTAAACGGAATGTGCTATATTCTTATAGTTGAAAAGCAGCTATTATAAAGGAATCAGGTACGATTCATGAAAAAATATCAAAATATACCAGGTTTTCTCTCCATATGTTTGTCTGTCGCGGCTATGACGGCGGGCGGCGGCGGGGCTGTTGAGATTTCGAAAACATGGAAGTGGGAATTCCTGTTTCCGGAAGAAAAAATATCCTTTAGGGCAGAGGCGTTTTGTGAGAGTTTGCCTCTGCCTGTTCCAGAGGAGTCGAAAAAGGAAATTGGGGAGTCAGGAGATGTGCCCCTGGAAGGGGATATGCTTCCCGACAGCCGGACAATAGAGAAAATAGAGACATTGGAAGAGAAGATAAAAGATGAGAGGTCACCGGAAAGGCTGAATCTTGCTTTCTATTTTGACGATGGAGATCAGGAGGAGGATATCTCACACAGTTATGGGGCCAGGATCTATCAGAGCCTTGCTGAGAAGGATTCCATCTGGATTCAGGGAATTTACAGCCACATAGAAACACCGCCGGATCAGATGGCCGCCGCCCAGGGCATGGATATTGGCGGACTTACTTCCTGGAACCGGGTGATCGTCACCTTCCGGGATGGAGACGGAACCCCTATCAGCGGCTATTCCAACGCCAAGGAGATCCTGTCTCTTGCCAGCGTTTTTGGGTATTTTCAGGGCTGGGAGGATTACGATGATTTTCTGGAATACGCGGCTGCCCTTTGGAACCGTTCCCACGCTTATCAGGTGTCCATGAGCCAGGTTTACTACTGTGAGGAAGAATGCCAGTACCTGGAAAAACCAGAAGGATCACAGGAGGAAGAAGAATCTCATGGGGACAGCCAGGATGAGCGGACAGAGTCCGCGGCTGACGGCCCGGTACAGCCAGAAGGCGGGTCCGCGCAAGGTGGTTTGGAGGTCCAGGGAAGTGGAACCGCCCCAGCTGGTGGGGGAGAGTGGGAAGGTGAGCCCCCGGCAGGAGGATTGGAAGTCCAGGGGAATGGGCCTGCCGCTGATCGTACCGGAGAGGGGGAAAGCCAGTCCCCGGTTGATGGGGAAGTTCAGGGAAATGGAACCGCCTCGTCTGGCACCGGAGAGGGGGAAAGCCAGTCCCCGGTTGATGGGGAAGTCCAGGGAAATGGAACCGCCTCGTCTGGCACCGGAGAGGGGGGAAGCCAATCCCCCGGGGGAGGCTTGGAAGTCCAGGGAAATGAAACCGTCCCGGCTGGCGGGGGAGAGCGGGAAGGTGATCCCCCGGAAGGGGGCTTGGAGATCCAGGGAAATGAAACCGTCCCAGCCAGTGAGGGAGAGCGGGAAGGTGAGTCCCCGGAAGGAGGCTTGGAAGTCCAGGGAAATGGGAATGCCTCGTCTGGCACAGGAAATCGGGAAGAGGCTGCATCTGGTCAGAACGGACAGGGAAATGACATGGAACTGGAGAGCGCGAGTTCAGGCAGCGGCCAGGGCAGCGCGGGAGAGGGAGCCAGAGAGGGAGGGGAAAACCATCAGGATGGCGGCTTTGGAGAAACTTCGGAAAGCATGGAGAATACTTCTGACGGAGGCACCTGGGATCAAAACCAGGAAAACAGCCAATCGGTTGTGTCCTCAGAAAACCAGGAGGCGGATCAGGGAGGACAAGAAAGCGGGAAGGATTCCTGCCAGGGGCATGTTGATCTGAATATTTCCATACGAATCACAGGTATTAAGGAAGGTCAGAGCCTTTATGAGGTGGATCCGGCTGGAAAACAGGACATGGCTTCTGACAGCCAGTGGAATGGCTGGGATGAGGCAGCCCGGTCTTTCTGTGATACTCTGGCAGCCCAGGACTGGTATGAGCTCTATGGCCTTGTCAGTTCTCCCAGCCTTTATGTCAGCAACCCTCTTACTCAGTCGGAGATTGCCTTCTATCTGAATAAGCTTCCAGACACCACCTCTCCGAAGCGGCAGGAGCTGGTTCGTCAGGCTCTCTTCTCTGTGGGACGTATCCCTTATTATTGGGGCGGAAAGCCGTCCAGAGGCGGGTTGGAGGGAAATGGTTTCGGAACGATTACAAGGGCTGATGAAGACGGGCGGATTCTCAAGGGACTCGACTGTTCCGGCTGGATCAGCTGGGTGTACTGGACAGCGTTTGGAAGCCCTCTGCCGGCACAGAGCACTTCCGGGCTTGTGAATTGCGGGAGAGGAATCGCGAAAGAAGAGCTGCGGGCCGGAGATATCCTGATACGGACCGGTGAGCAGCCCCATGTCTATTTATTTTTGGCATGGGCAGAGGATGGATCCATGTATCTGATCCATGAAACTACAGGCTATGTAAACAATGTGATGATCGATACCTATGATGTGGAACTGCCTTATTACAGGGATCTGATCGGGGAGGAATAAGATTGATGGGACACGAAGATGAATTGGAAAGAATGCGCAGGCGCGGGCAGCGCCGGAGGGACACACAGATCAGGGAACGAGAACATCAAAGGAGGTCAGGGGGAAGCCGGGAACAGGAACTGAATGTCATTGAATTTGACGATCTGGAGCCAGTAAGGCAGGGAAATCCCCGGCCGCGGAGAAGGCCTCCGGCAAGGGATTATGGCGATGACAGGTATTATAGCAGCTCCAACAGGAAGAAAAGAAGGCCAAGGAGACAGAAAACAGCCCCTGATCAGGACTACTACGACCCAAGGGAACACCAAAGAGACAGGAAGAAGAGACAGAAACGCGGATTTCCTCTTTTCAGGCTAATTCTCCTTTTGATGATTGGGGTCGGAGTGTATTTTGGATATCGGTATTTCCAGGGAGGCTCGGGTTACTGGACCGTTGCTGTGTTCGGTGTGGATTCCCGCAACGGAAGCCTGGAAAAAGGCGCTTTGTCTGATGTGGAGATGCTGTGCGTCATTGACCGGAAAACAGGAGAGATCAAGCTTGTATCTGTGTACAGGGATACCTACTTAGAGATTTCCCCTGATGGAACTTATCACAAGATCAATGAGGCTTATTTTAAGGGCGGCCACCAGCAGGCGATTGAGGCTTTGGAGAGGAACCTGGACCTGGCCATTGATGATTACGCGACGTTTAACTGGAAGGCAGTAGCAGATGCCATCACCATCTTAGGAGGCATTGATTTAGAGATCTCTGACAGTGAATTTCGCTATATCAACGCGTTTATCACAGAGACCGTGGAGTCCACAGGCCTGGGTTCCCATCACCTGGAACACGCGGGTATGAATCACCTGGACGGCGTACAGGCAGTGGCCTATGCCCGTCTCAGGCTGATGGATACGGATTACAACAGGACCGCCAGACAGAGGCTGGTTATCCAGCTGGCTATGAACAAGGCGAAGGAAGCGGATTTTAAGACCCTGAGCATTGTTGCCCAGACAGTGATCCCTCAGCTGTCCACCAGCATCAGCCTTGACGATGTGATCTCCATGGCCAGGAATATCAAAAAATATCATATCGGAGAGACCGGTGGATTCCCCTTCTCAAGAGGCGAGGCTCTTATAGGAAAGAAGGACTGTGTCGTACCCCTTACATTGGAGAGCAATGTGGTTCAGCTCCATCAGTTTCTGTATGGCACGGAAAATCATCAGCCGTCAGCCACAGTCAGACAGATCAGCGACAGGATCGCCTCTGACAGCGGCATGGGGGAGGTGGCGGAAAATGCCCCCGAGGCCAGGGTGTCCGGACAGAAAGCGCTGGAGGGCGGAGGGAATCCAGTTCCAACCACAGGCGTGAGCCCGGCTCCAGAAAATAATGGGAAGGTGGAAAGCCAGGAGACAGAACATGGCTCCGGAGAGACCTCCCCAGAGGAAACAGCGGCAGAGGATACCTCCGGGGATGGGGATACGGCAGTGACGGAATCCCCGGAATCTGAGACTGACGAGGCTGACAGCTTTGAGTCAGAGGAAAACGGGAAAGAAAGCGAAAGCCCTTCTGAAAACACAGAGCCCACCACGGTTTTAGAGAGCAGTGCCCAGGAGGAGGCAGAAAAGCCTGGAGGTCCTGGTGAAAACCTGCCAGGCGAAATGTCTTCCGGTCCAGTTGGTCCGGGAAATTCTGATAATCAGGGTCAGGGGGATAATGTTTTAAATGAAAAACCAGTGGTTGAGACTATGGAAGTGGGTCCAGGGGTTTAGAGAAATTGTGCTTTGAACTAAATCGTTTACATACGAAAAAGCAGAATGAGGGTATGATACGGTAGGATAAAAAAGCGCCAGCGGCTGAATCAATCATCCGTTGGCGCTTTCTTTTTGTCTTGTAATTCTTAAGCTTAACACGCATTGCGCGCCTCCAATTCATTTGATATAATAAGCCCTAAGGGTCAGGAACGGCCTCAGGGTTAAAAATCGGCCTAACTATTCGTTAAAGCTGTGTTTTGCGAATAGTTAAAATCTGGTATTAACACTCTTCCAGAGGAAATTTTAAAGGAGTTTTTCTTATGAAATTACAACGTTTGCTCAGCTTAACTCGCCAAGCCGTGGATGCCTATCAGCTGATTGATGATGGCGACCATATCGCTGTAGGAATCTCCGGCGGCAAGGACAGCCTTACCTTGCTGTACGCGCTGAAAAATCTTATGAACTTTTATCCAAGACCTTTTAAGATCCATGGAATTACCGTAGATCTTGGACTTGAAGGATTTGATCTCACACCAGTTAAAATGCTTTGCCAGCAGCTGGATGTCCCCTATACAGTGATTTCCACAGATATAGGGAAAATTCTGTTCGATATTCGCAAGGAACCCAACCCGTGCTCTTTATGCGCGAAACTGAGAAAAGGCGCGTTGAACCAGGCGGCTCTTGATCTGGGATGCAATAAGGTAGCTTATGGGCATCATAAAAATGACACTGTGGAGACAATGCTGTTGTCCTTGATCTATGAGGGACGTTTTTATTCCTTTTCCCCAAAAACATATTTGGACAGAACAGGTCTTACACTGATTCGGCCGCTGATCTATGTGGATGAAGCGGATATTACAGGCTTCTGCAATAAATATCAGGTTCCTGTACGCGAGAATCCCTGTCCTGTTGACGGTTATACAAAACGGGAATATGTTAAAAATTTAACTAAAATGTTAGAGAAGGACAATCCCGGCGTAAAAGAACGTATGTTTCACGCTGTTTTGAATGCGGATATTCCAGGCTGGCCGCAGGCCCGGCGGTGATTTATTACTATTAATATGGAGGATTTACATGATGAAACAATTACCATACCATGAACAGGTGGACAGGGAGAATACCCAAAGGCTCCGCGGCATGATCAAGGAACTGCCGCCATTCTGTGCTGATTTTTTTCGGGGGATCGAACCTCGGACATCTTCCCGTACAAGGATTGCCTATGCCTATGATCTAAAGATTTTTTTTGACTTTTTGCACAAGGAAAACCCTGTTATCGCCAGGCTGGATATAAAAGAAATCACACTCTCCCACCTGGACCAGCTTCTTGTCTCAGATCTGGAAGAATATATGGAATATTTGAAGTATCGGTTTAATGACAAGAATCAGGAAGTTGTCAACAAAGAACGGGGAATCATGAGGAAAATTTCTTCCCTGAAAAGCTTTTACAATTATTACTACCGCAGGGAGCTGATAAAAAATAATCCAGCCGCGCTGGTCCAGCTTCCAAAACTTCATGAAAAGGAGATCATCCGCCTGGATATCGATGAGGTGGCCAGACTCCTTGACGAGGTTGAAAATGGGGAGTCTCTTACAGAGAAACAGAAACAGTTTCATGATAAGACAAAAGTCCGTGATCTGGCTATGCTCACTCTCCTTCTGGGCACTGGAATACGGGTGTCGGAATGTGTAGGGCTGGATCTGGACGATATTGACTTTAACAATGGCGGCATCAGGATACACCGGAAAGGCGGAAAAGAAGTTACCATCTATTTTGGCATTGAGGTGGAGGACGCTCTGAAAGATTATCTTGAGGAACGTATGGAGATGGAACCGGTGGAGGGACATGACAATGCTCTCTTCCTGTCTCTTCAGATGAAGCGGATGTCGGTGAGGAGCGTGGAAAAGCTGGTGAAAAAATACGCGAAGCTGGTGAATCCTTTAAAGAAAATCACTCCTCACAAGCTCAGGAGTACTTATGGAACCTCTCTCTATCAGGAGACAGGTGATATCTATCTGGTGGCAGATGTCCTGGGACATTCGGATGTCAATACCACCAGAAGGCACTATGCTGCCATGGAAGATTCCAGGCGAAGGAGCGCCAGGGATAAGGTGCGGCTCCGGGAGACTCATCAGTAGGCAGATAGGACCCTGCTCACTGGGAAGGATTCAGGTCCTCTTCCTCTTCCGCTTCAGGGCGTTGGTACATGACCGTCAGATAGTGTCCCGCATGGATGGTATCCTCGCCTATATGGTTCATCTGTTTTAACCGCAGTACATAATCCTCCACAGACAGGTCTGTTTCCTGGCTGTAAGTTTCAGCGATACTCCAGATGGTGTCTCCGGGCTGTATCCTGATACATGTATAATAGGATACCATTCTGGGAGGCTGGGGCTCTTTGGCCATGACATTCACAAAGAAGATGCCGAGAAACGTACAGCCCGCGATTGTGCCAAACCATAAAAAGATAATAGACTTTTTCATAATGCCCTCCCCTGCCGCGAAATAAAAACGAACATTTGTTCTTAAGTATGCACCTATTATAGTATTCGAACAGATGTTTGTCAATACTTTTTGCCTTTTTTTCGAACAAAGGTTTGCATTTTTTGCCGACCTATGGTACTATATATTGTAGTTGAGAATATATGTTCTATTTGGGAGGTCAATATATGGCACAGGGAAAGATAACACCAAAGCAGCAGCAGATACTGGAATATATAAAAGAAAGCATTTTGAGGAAGGGCTATCCACCCTCTGTCAGGGAGATCTGTGAGGCTGTGGGGTTAAAGTCCACCTCGTCGGTCCACTCTCATCTGGAGGCCCTGGAGCGGAACGGCTACATTCGCAGAGATCCCACAAAGCCTCGAACCATTGAGATTATTGATGACTGCTTTAATCTTAGCAGACGGGAACTGGTCAATGTGCCTATGATCGGCACAGTGGCCGCGGGACAGCCGATTCTGGCTGAGGAGAATATTGAGAACTACTTCCCTATTCCCGTGGAGCTTTTGCCCAATCAACAGACCTTTATGCTCAGGGTTAAGGGCGAGAGCATGATCAACGCGGGAATTCTCAGCGGGGATCAGATTCTTGTAAAGCAGCAGGAGTATGCCAGGAACGGGGAGATTGTAGTGGCCCTGGTAGGTGATTCCGCCACGGTAAAGCGTTTCTTCAAGGAGCGGGGACACTACCGCCTTCAGCCGGAGAACGATGAGCTGGAACCGATCATTGTAGATGAGGTGAAGATTCTGGGAGTAGTTGTGGGATTGGTGCGTATTATGTAAGAAATAAGTTGACATAATTATTTTATGTAAACAAGATTTGCGGGGGACACATTTTCTGATGGTTTATAAAAATAATACCAGCCTGAGAAGATCTGATTTTCAGGCAGATCTTCTCAGGCCGGTGTGTCTTATTGCCAGTTTAGTTGTCAGCGGCATACATTCTCGCCATTGGTCAGTCCAATTCAGCTTCATCCAGCAGTTTTCCGTCTCTCCAGATCCGCTCCAGATCATAGAACAGGCGGTCTTCTCTGGAAAAGGCATGCACGATGATGTCGCCGTAATCCATGAGAATCCATCCTCCGGCACCATACCCTTCGATCTGACGGCACTCATACCCGGCTTTTCCCAGGACCTCTTCCACATTATCTACCATGGCCTGTACCTGGTTGGGATTGGAGCCGTCCGCGATAAGGAAATAATCAGCGATCACAGTTACATCCCGGATGTCGATGATCTTGATATCCTGAGCCTTCTTGTCTTCTAAGGCCTTTTTGGCCAATTTAACCATTTCTAAAGATTGTGACATATAATATTCTCCTCGTATGATGTGGGGCTGAGATGTCTTAGCCCCATATATGCGGCCAATTGATTACACTATGCCTGTTTCGCGGTTTTTCTGGCATTGTCATAGTAGGAAAAAGCTTCCGCGGTCATGGGATCCACCCGGCTGCCTTTTTTGGCAAGATAATCCAGAGTTCCCTTCATGATCTGATAGAGAGCTTCATCCAGATCCACGAAAGCCAGTTTTCTCATGGCTGTCAGATTTCCCGCCTTGTCTCTGCGGGCCTCAATATAGTCGGCAATATATAGGATCTTGTCCAGGAGTCCCATGTTCGGCTTTCCTGTAGTGTGGCAGGCGATCGCTGCCAGGATCTCCTTATCTTCGATCCCATAGCGCTTTTGGGCAAGCCACGCGCCATATTTGGCGTGGAGTACAGCAGGCGCTTTCATCTCCCCGTCAGAGACAGGGATCTTGTGTTTCTGACAGAATTTCAGGATTTCAGAATCACGGTAGCATTTGGCGCAGTCGTGGGTCAGGCCGGCCAGCTCCGCTTTGTCCAGGGGATACCCATACCGCATGGCAAGGCATACACAGGTAAAGGATACGCTCAGTGAATGTTCATAGCGCGATTCGCTCAGTTTGGATTTCAGTTTTTTTCTCAGCTTAAGAATCTGAGAGTTCATAGCTTCAGCCTCCCGGTTACTCAGATTTGTCTGCCCCATAGAGATTATGGGCAGCAATGTACTCTCTCACCGCCTGAGGGACCAGGCCCTGGATGGATTCGCCTTCTCTTACCGCCTGTCTGATCCGGGCAGAAGCGATGTCCACCTCTTTACAGTGCAGCAAGTAGATTCTGGCATTGTAAAGTTGGTTCAAATGAAGGATCTGGTCCTTCAGGGATCTGTGATCTTTTTCATACTCCCTGTCCGCTACCAGAAAAGGCACGCTGGCCATTACCTGTTCTGGATGATACCAGCCTTCTATCTCATACAGAGAGTCCGCTCCAATAATATAGAAAAAGTGGTGCTGGGGAAATGCCTCCTTTAACAGAGCCATGGTTTGGGCTGTATAAGTATTCCCATTTCGCTGGAACTCAAAATCGGAAAATTCAAAGGAGGGATCGTCTTTTATGGCCAGTTTTACCATAGCCTGCCGGTGAGTTCCATCTGTCACACTATGGTCTCTTTTATGAGGCGGCTGCCCTGAAGGCATAAACCACACAGAGTCCAGATGGTATTCCGTGTAGGCCTGTCTTCCCAGCAGCAGATGGCCGTTGTGGACAGGGTCAAAGGTACCCCCCATAATTCCAACTTTTTTTGACATCATGGGAAAACTCCTTTAAGGAAGTGTGATCTTTCGTTTTTTATCGTCCTTTGCCTGCTTGTAGAGCACGATCTTTTTTCCGATTACCTGTACCACCTCAGAATGGGTGCGCTCAGACAGGATCCGCGCCAGCTCCTGGTTATCATCCACACAGTTTTTCAGCACACTGATCTTGATCAGCTCTCTGGCCTCCAGAGCCTCGGCCACAGCGGCTGTCACCTCGGGAGTGAGGCTGGATTTGCCGATCTGTAAGATAGGCTCTATGGTCATGGCAAGGCCTTTTAGATAGGACCGCTGTTTTGTAGTCATAAATAAACCCCTTTCAGGTGCCCCTAAGGCACCTAGTGTTACCGCTTTTCAAACGCGGCATCATTTATAATAGTCAAAGGCCAGACCGTACATACGGACAGTATCGCCTTCCTCGATACCAGCCTTTTCCAGTTCTTCCAGAATACCGGAATCCCTCAGGAAATTTTGGAAAAAGACAAATCCCTTTTCCGATTCCAGATTGGTGTAGCCAAGCATTTTTTCGATCCTGGGCCCCTCTACAACATATTCGCCGTTCTGGTTGCGCTCAACGGTATAAGGAAGGTTAGCCCCTGCCCTCAGCTGGTTGGTGTCAAATTCTTTTTCAAATACTATGGGCTTGGTGTCCAACCCCTTGAGGATCTCATAGACACCGTAGAGAAGCTCCTTCACCCCTTTGCCGCTTACTGCCGAGATGGGATACACGGCGATCCCCTCGGGCTCAAAAACCTGGCGGATCCTCTCCACCGGATCCTCATCTCCTTCATAGATGGCGTCGATCTTGTTGGCGGCGATCACCTGGGGACGGCGCTGAAGATCAGGATTGTAGGCCTTTAATTCCTCATTGATAGTACGAATATCTTCCACTGGATCCCGTCCCTCCGTGGAGGCGGCGTCTACCACATGGATCAGCACCTTGGTCCGCTCGATATGGCGCAGAAAATCATGACCCAGGCCGATGCCTTGAGAAGCGCCCTCAATCAGCCCCGGAATATCCGCCATGACAAATCCTGCCCCTGTATCTAAGTCCACTACTCCCAGATGGGGATCCAAGGTGGTAAAATGATAGTTGGCGATCTTGGGCCTGGCGTTGCTGACCCTGGACAGAAGTGTGGATTTGCCCACATTGGGAAAGCCTACAAGCCCCGCGTCAGCGATCACTTTCAGTTCCAGGGTGACCCAAAGTTCCTGGCTGTCCTGACCTGGCTGGGCATACTTGGGGGCCTGCATGGTGGAGGTGACATAGTGCATGTTGCCAAGTCCTCCTTTGCCGCCTTTTAGGACCACCTCTCTCCGGCATTCTCCTGACATATCAGCAATAACCTTATTGGTCTCAAAATCTTTGATAACCGTTCCCTCGGGAACCTTAATAACCAGGTCCTTTCCATTAGCGCCGTGGCATCGCTTCTTGCCGCCGGGCTGCCCGGCTGTGGCAATATATTTCCGGGTCTGTCTGAAATCAATCAGGGTGTTCAGGCCATCATCTACCTGAAATATGATATCTCCGCCTTTACCGCCGTCTCCGCCGTCAGGTCCGCCGTTGGGGACATACAGTTCCCTCCGGAAGCTGACATGTCCGTCACCGCCTTTTCCGGACTTAATAAATATCTTCGCGCGATCTGCAAACATGGTTCACCGTACCTTTCTGAAATATGAAATCAAACCCCGAGTGTTCAGTAGGCCGTGCCTTGTCCCGCTGGTTCGCGCTCCTGTGACGTTACTGAACATTTGCGTCATATTGAAAAATGGCTTCATACATCGCAAGTATGAAGCCATCCAAATTACTCATTGATTGTTCTGGGATATACAGAAACCTGCTTTTTGTCTCTGCCCTTTCTCTCGAATCGCACAATGCCATCAACTCTGGCATACAATGTATCATCGCCGCCGCGTCCTACATTGACACCTGGATGGATCTTAGTACCACGCTGTCTGTAGAGAATGTTGCCGGCCAGAACAAACTGTCCGTCAGCCCTCTTGGCACCCAGTCTCTTGGACTCGGAATCTCTGCCGTTCTTGGTGGAACCAACTCCTTTTTTATGAGCAAATAACTGAAGGTTCATCTTAAACATCACTTACACCTCCTTCAAACAGACTTTTATATATGGCTCTCCATATTCTTCCTCTATGTTCATAAGGCCGAACACCAGAGAATTCATAAGAAGTTTTGACTCTGAACTGATCGTTGATGTGAAGCGGAAGGAAAACCCGCCGGCTTCATCATCTTCATCGGCTTTAAAAAGGTCATCTGTAAAATGTTCCACAGAATTGGCCATGTTGAGAGTGAGCGCGGAAACCGCGGCACAGACAAGCTCCTGTCCCTCTGCGGGCGAACCCGCGAAACCGGCATGTCCCATCATCTCAATACCGATATACTGATGTCCGGAATCTGTCAATACGGTTACATTGATCATAACTATGCGTTGATCTTATCGATCTTAACCTGAGTAAAGAGCTGTCTGTGACCATTTTTCTTATGGTATCCGGTTTTTCTCTTGTACTTGTATACAATCACCTTTTTGCCCTTGCCTTCTTTGACAACGGTGGCTGTAACGGTTGCTCCCTCTACGGTCGGGCAGCCGATGGATAACTCGCCGTTGCTCACTGCCAGTACCTGGTCAAAAGTAACTGTCTCGCCAGCTTCTACACCAAGCTTTTCAACCTTAATGATATCGCCTTCCTCAACCTTGTACTGTTTACCGCCTGTGGCAATAATCGCGTACATAATGGCACCTCCTATTATCATTACTCGCCAACTTCGGTGTCCCTTGGACTTATCAACCTCGTTGTGCGGCATACTTTGATATATTACCATCTCTTTTGGGCGTTGTCAACCAGAAATTTCCGGAACAAATCAATCTCCCAGAACATTAACGATCTTTGAGGGGGTTCGGTAATACATGTCGGAGGTGGTGATGCCTGTCCGCTCGTTTGAAGCGTGAACCACTCTTCCATCGCCGATGTAGATGGCCACATGGTTTACATGACCGCCGCTGCTGTAGAACACCAGATCCCCCGGCCTGGCTTCATCCGCTGAAACCGCTCTTCCTTGAGAAGACTGGGAGGCCGCTGTCCTGTTGAGATAGACTCCCCCGTAGTGGCTCAATATATATCTGGTAAAACCAGAGCAGTCCGCGCCTGTGTGGGGATCATTGCCTCCATATACATAGGGGTTGCCCACAAACTGGAGGGCGCTGGTCACCACGGTTCTGCGCACAGCTTCCCGCCGGGCGATCTCTGCCGCTTCCGCCTCTTTTTTCTCTTCAATGGTGTTCAGATATCCGTCATATTGGCCGGACATCTGGGAAAGGCTGTTTTGGAGATTGCTCAGTTCTTTCTGAATGGCCAGAAAGCTCATGGTTCTCTCCGTATGGCTGATAGAAGATTCGGCTCCCAGAGGGATCTCGGTATCCGCTGTCCGAACACTGTCAGTCTCAGAGCCTTCTTCGTCCTCGGAACTGTCCTCAGAGGCGGAGGGGTCCAGCCCCAGCTCCTGACGGATCTGGTTTTCTCTCTCCACCAGCTCTTCCAGTTCCCGGATGGTGTCCCTGGTCCGCTCCTCCAGCTGTTTCAGTTCCTGCTCCTGCTGTTCCCTGGCCTGGCGCAGGCTCTCGTTTTCCTCGTCAGCCATCTCTTTTTCCACGGCCAGCAAGATCCACTCCCGTTCCAGCTGTTCTTTTTCCGACTGGACTTCCTTCAGCTGATGGCGGGAACCCGCGAAGAACAGGCAGGTTCCGGAAAGAGCCAGGATGCCTAAGAAGATCAGTCCGAACGTCCACACAGGTGTTTTGAAATGTATGGGTTTTTTCTGAGAATGAGGGAGCAGCATTACCGTGTAATTCAGAGAAATGCGTTCTCTCTTAAATCTCTTCCACTTCATCGATAAGATTATGCTCCTTTTTCAGACCCTTTTTCAGATTTCTTGTCGGGAATATTTTTTGTGTGGGTCGCGGCGGCCTCTTTGGACGCGGCCGACTCGGCTGCCTTTTCCATCACTTCCATGGTACAGTTTCCTTTAAAGGAGGCACCTTCGTCGATCACAAGAGTCTTTGTGACCATGTCTCCTAAAACCCTTCCGGTGTTGGTGAGCTCAATCTTCTCTTTCGCGGTGAGATTGCCGTACACAGTTCCGGCCACCAGAATCTCCACTGCCAGAATATCCCCTCTCACTGTTCCGCTCTCACCTACAATGACAGAGCTTTCGGATAAAATCTTTCCCTCAAGGTTGCCGTCTACCCTGGTGGAATCCATGGTAGTGATCACACCTTCTATCTTCGCGTTATCTCCGATGATCGTGTTTATCATACTTGTATTGATTGTGTCGTTTCTCTTTTTGTTAGAGCTAAACATAATTCCTCACCCCTGTATTGTTTTAGGACTGTAGATCAGCCCTTTTAACCATTTTAATACTTTTAAAACAAAAAAGCAACACTTTTAACAATTTTGTAAAAATAGACATATACGGTTACGTTCACATGTCCCATGCGAACAGTAACGAACTACCAGCCCTTCCTCCATGTGGATGGCGAGAACAGGATCAGCATGGGGAAGATCTCCAGCCTTCCGGCCAGCATGTCAAACATGAGTACCAGTTTGGATAGTACTGACAGATGAGAAAAATTACACATAGGGCCCACACCTGCCAGACCAGGGCCGATGTTGTTAAAAGTAGCTGCCACTGCCGTAAATGTGGTGGTAAAATCAAAGTTGTCAAGGCTGACAATAAACACGGACCCGGCAAAAATGAAAAAATAAGCGATAAAATAATTGTTTACAGAGCGCATGACTCCAGAATCCAGGGCTTTGTGCTCCAGCTTCAGCACCTTTACGCTTCTGGGATGGATCAGTGCGGAAAGCTCGCTCTTCACGGATTTGAGCCAGATCAGCATACGGGACACCTTCATTCCGCCGCCAGTGCTGCCGGCACAGGCCCCCACGAACATCAGGCCCACCAGGATAGTCTTGGAGAGCTGGGGCCAGGTGTCAAAGTCCACTGTGGAGAATCCCGTGGTAGTGATGATGGATCCCACCTGAAAAGCGGCATGGTGGAAGGCGGCGAAAAGACTTCCAAAGGCCCCCCGGATATTGAGTGTGATCAGGGCCACGGCCCCCAGGATGATGGCCAGATAGGTCCTGGCCTCCTCGCAGGAGAAGGCATCTTTGAAGCGTTTCATCAGAAGCAGGTAGTACACATTAAAGTTGACACCGAACAGAATCATGAACACGGTGACAACTCCCTGGAGGTAATAGCTGTCATAGAAGGCAATGCTGCTGTTCTTGATGCCGAAGCCTCCGGTACCGGCTGTGCCGAAACTGGTGGCCAGGGAATCGAAAAGGGGCATCCCTCCCAGAAGCAGAAAAACCATCTCAATCAGTGTCAGGCCAAGATAGATTACATACAGAATCTTGGCAGTGTCCTTTACTTTAGGAGCCAGCTTGCCCACAGAAGGGCCGGGGCTCTCGGCTCTCATGATGTGCATGGCATAACCGCCGCCAGCTAAGGGAAGGATGGCGAGGATAAACACCAGCACGCCCATACCGCCTACCCAGTGAGTGAAGCTGCGCCACATGAGCATAGAAGGAGAAAGCCCTTCCACATTGTTCAGGATACTTGCTCCCGTAGTAGTAAAGCCGGAGATGGTCTCAAACATGGCATCGATCATGGATGGAATCTCCCGACTGACATAAAAAGGAAGGGCACCGAAAAAACTGAGCACGATCCAGATGAGAGCTACCGCCACAAAGCCTTCCTTAGCGAAAAATACGGTATTTTCAGGCCGTTTGTGTGTGGTCAGCCAGCCTATGACAGCGCACAGAGCCATAACGACGAGAAACGCGTAGAGCTGTCCATCCCCATAGATCAGTGATATAACACAGGGAAGCAGCATCAAAAGGGCCTCGATATTCAGTACCCAACCTAAAAAATAGAAGATGATTTTGATATTCATGATTTTCTCTTTCCTACTTTAATATATCTTTCAGGTCATTGAGGCCTGTGGTGGTGGTTACGATGATCACGGTGTCCCCTGGCTCTAAGGTGTGTTTTCCCCGGGGAGTGATGATTTTCCCATTGCGGTTGATACAGGCTACCAAAAGGTTTGGCTTTAAGGGCAGCTTCTCCAACGGGATCCCCACCACAGGCGCGTCAGCGCCTACCCGGAATTCCAGGGCCTCGGCCTTGTCCGCCACGATCTTGTAAAGAGTTTCCACATTGCTTCCCACAGAGTTCTGCATGGCCCGGACATACTGGAGGATGGTGTCTGCCGTGATCAGCTTGGGGTAGATCACGCTTCCTAGGTTCATGTCATTGATTACACTCTCAAACGCGGTGCGGTTTACCTTGGTGATCAGCTTGGCCTTTGACTTGCTCCTGGCGTAGAGGGACAGCATGATGTTTTCCTCGTCAAAGCCTGTGAGGGCCGCGAAGGCTTCTGTCTCGTGGAGTCCTTCTTCCAAAAGGAGCTGCTGGTCAGACCCGTCGCCGTTGATCACGATAACGCCTGGGAGATCCTCACTCAGCCTCCTGCAGTGCTCCAGATCCCGCTCTATGATCTTAAGCTTGATAGGGGAATCCCGGAGCATGTGCGCCAGATAGTATGTAATCCTGCCCCCGCCTATGAGCATGGCGTTTTTTACGCTGTTGTTCTCAATGCCGGCTCCCTTGAAAAAGCGCATGGATTCCGCGGGAGGGGCCACAAAGGACACCTTGTCCCCTGTCTGCAGCTGAAAATTACCATTGGGGATGACCACATCGGTTCCCCGCTCTACGGCGCAGATCAACACACTGCATTTTAACTTGGAGGGAACCTCCCACACCTTCAGATTGTGGAGAATCGAATCTGAAGGGATCTGAAATTTCATGATCTCCACCCTGCCCTTGGCGAAGGTATCGATCTTGATGGCTGAGGGGAATTTAAGAAGCCTTGAGATCTCCCTGGCAGCCGCCAGCTCCGGGTTGATGGCAAGGGAGAGGTTCATCTCCTCCCGGATAAAGTTGATTTCCGTGGCATACTCAGGATTCCGGATCCTGGCGATGGTATGGCAGTTTCCTGCCTTTTTCGCGATCAGACAGCAGAGCATGTTCAGCTCATCGGAATTGGTGGTGGCGATCAGCAGGTCCGCCTCCTCAATCCCGGCTTCCATCTGTACGGCGTAGACGGCCCCGTTTCCCGCGACTCCCAGAACATCAATGCTGTTGGTCACACTCTCCAGCACAGACGAATCCTGATCGATCAGGATGATGTCATGGCCCTCATTATTCAGCTGTTCCGCCAGAGTTACGCCTACTTTGCCGCAGCCCACAATGATAATCTTCATTTTTTCAGTTCTCCTTTTCCCACCTGTTCTCTGAAAGGTTTCCGTATTTTTTTCCTTGTAATCTCCACAAGTCCCAGTTTTGTCATGTCAACAACCGTGGTCTTTATAGGATCTCTCCTGCACCACTCTGTCAGGGCATCCATAAGCTCTTCCTGATCCTCCTCCTCAACCATGTCGATAAAATCTACGATGATCATGCCGGAGAGATTCCTAAGGCGGGTCTGGAAGGCGATCTCCCGGGCAGCCTCCAGGTTGATCTTTCGGATGGTATCCCTCATGTTCTTTTTGCCAGTATATTTTCCGCTGTTAACGTCAATGACTGTCATGGCCTCTGTGTGTTCGATGATCAGATAACCGCCTGACTTCAGCCAGACTTTCTTCTGGAGAGCCTCGGTGACAGCCTTTTCCAGAGAATAGAGTTTTGCCAGAGAAAGCAGGGGGTCCTGGTAAAGCCTGACCCGCTTTACATCCTCGGGCTGATATTTTTCCAAGTATTCCCGGATCTGGCGGTAAATGTCCTTGTCATCCGTGACGATCTCCTCCATAAAATCCTGGTAGGTGTCCCGGAGGCTGGCGATAAAAGGAGGTACTGCCTTGTAGAGACAGGTGCCGTAGGTTCGGTACGGGGCTTCTGACAGAACCTTGTGATACTGAGCCTTCAGATCTGCCAGTTCTTTTAAAATCTCGGTTTCCGAGGCATTCTTAGCGTTGGTGCGGATGATGATGCCAAAGTCCGATTCCGTCTCCCCTTCCAGGACCCGGCGCATATTGGCTTTCCACGCACTGTCGGTGATCTTGGCGGAAAATCCGATATGACATCTCCCGGCGGTGACCACGCAGTAGCGGCCCGTAAAGCTGACGCGGCCGGTGACCACCGGATCTTTGGTCTTTATGGCATCCTTGCACACCTGGACCACGATCTCATCGCCGGGGCGCAGACGGACCTCCGGGGCAGAGTCTTTGGGGGAAGACGCGAAGAGATGTCTTTTATTTTCCATCAGGCTGTAGTAGGCCATCTGACCGCCGCCTAAGTCAATGAAGGCAGCGTCAATATTTTTTGTTACATTCTTTACCTTCCCGATGTAGATATTGTTCAAAAGGCCTTCGGATTCTTCATCCTCCAGATTTAACTGGGCCACCTGATCCTGACTCCAGACAGCTGTAAGGATCTGATGGTTCTGTTTTGTTATGATAATCTTATTCAATGTCTTCACCAAATTTCTCAAGAGGGACCAGCAGCCCCGCGCTGTCTCGTCCGTAAACCTCTTCCCGCTGTATCTGGAAAGCGAATTTCGGATATTCCCATCCCATGGACTGATAAAAGGTCTCCATCACCAGTTCCGGTTTGATGTTGTCAGTACTTCCTGTAGATACCCGCGTAAAGATCTTGTCCCCCCTTCTCTCCAACTGGTAGATAAGAGGTTTTAGATCCATCTCCTTATGACCCCTTTTGGTTTGTTTCACGATCATGATCGGATCCTGACCGTAAAAATCCTGGAGGCTCCGGAAAAATCCATCCAGGTCGCCGGGAATGTAGCCTTCCCTGAATTCAAGGGTGTAGTCGGCGGCGCACACAAGGGACATAGCGGATTTGCCGGAATCTTCAAGCCTTCGGTAGCTGAGAACACGAATTTCTTCTACCATGGCCTGATTGAGCCTGTCCACCATGATCTTGGAGCTGTCGGTGGACAGCACTTCAATATCAAGGTATTCCCCATTGCTGGTAATTCCCACTCCAAGAGGAGCGGCGAAAGACATGATCTGGTGGGGGCTGAAGCCCTCGCTGTAGCGGATGTCCACCTGGGCGCGGCGCATGGCTTTCTGGAAATACCGCATCATGTCCAGGTGGCCCACAAATTTCATGGAACCCTGCTTTAAAAACTTAATCCGTATCTTCATAGCAGACTCCTCCTCCAAATTTTCTGGCCCCGCAGCCGGAACACCCCTGACGGCAGTTGGGCGTCACCTGTTCCCCAAGAGCCTGCCGCCATTCCCGCTTTAAAAATTCTTTGGAGACCCCGGCATCAATGAAATCCCAGGGAAAGATCTCGTCAAGGTCTCTCTCCCGGACCGTATAAAAGTCAGGATCAATACCACAGTCATTAAATGCTTTCTCCCACAGTCCATTATCAAAATATTCGGACCAGGAGTCGAACAGGGCCCCGTTTTTGTAGGCAGCTTCCACAACAGCGGCTACTTTCCGGTCACCTCTTGCCAAAACCCCTTCCAGGATCGTCACATCCGCCTCGTGCCAGTTGTACTTGAGACTCTTGAAATTTTTCATGTCCCGGAATTTGTTTTTCACAATATAAGCCCTTTCGAGAAACTCCTCTCTGGTACACATCCTGGCCCACTGGAAAGGAGTAAAAGGCTTTGGCACGAAAAAGGAAGAGCTGGCCACGATCTGTACCTTCCCGTGACGCTGTTCTTTCGGAACCGTGTCATAGTAGGCCTCGGCGATCTTCTCTGACAATAGAGCGATGCCCTCCATGTCCTCTCTCTGTTCCGTGGGAAGGCCCAGCATAAAGTACAGCTTTACCCGATTCCAGCCTCCCTTAAAGGCCTCCGTGGCACCCTGAAGGATCACCTCCTCCGTAAGCCCCTTGTTAATCACATCCCTAAGCCTCTGTGAGCCAGCTTCCGGCGCGAAGGTCAGGCTGCTTTTCTTCACATCCTGGACCTTGCTCATGACGTCCAGAGAAAAAGCATCGATCCTAAGAGACGGCAGGGAAATATTGATGCCCTTTGAACCGCACTGGTCAATAAGAAAATTCACCAGCTGGGGAAGCTGTGTGTAGTCGCTGGAGCTCAGGGAACTTAGGGAGATCTCCTCATGTCCCGTTGTTTCCAAAAGCTGTCCGGCGTAATGTTTTAGATAATCAAGCCCATGTTCCCGCAGGGGCCGGTAGATATTGCCTGCCTGACAGAACCGGCAGCCCCGGATGCAGCCCCTCTGAATCTCCAGCACAACCCTGTCCTGGGTAACCTTGAGGAAGGGAACTAAAGGCTTCTCAATATAGGGTGCCTGATCCATGTCCATAACCAGTTCTTTTGTAACCTTCTCGCTGGCACAGGGGTTGTTGGGTTTAAAACCTTCTATAGTTCCGTCGCTTTTATAGGTTACATCGTAAAAGCGTGGCACATAGATTCCCGTAACCTTGGCCGCCCTCTCCAGAAAATCCTGACGGCTTTTGCCCCGCTTTTTGTTATCCACATAGGCGTCCAGGAGCTGATCGTAAACCGTCTCCCCCTCTCCGATGTAGAAAAGGTCAAAAAACTCTGCCAAAGGCTCCGGATTGTAAGCGCAGGGACCGCCGCCGATGACGATGGGATGCTCCTCTGTCCGGTCACGGCTGTGGAGCGGGATCTGGCTTAAGTCCAGAATCTGGAGAATATTGGTGTAGCACATCTCATACTGTAAAGTGATGCCCAGAAAATCAAAGTTTTTCACAGGATCCTGGGATTCCAGGGCAAAAAGAGGGATCTTGCGCTCCCTCATGATCTTGTCCAGATCGGTCCACGGGGAATAGACCCTCTCGCAGTAGGTGTCTTTCCGGTGGTTAAACATATCATAGAGGATCTGGATACCCAGGTGGGACATGCCGATCTCGTATACATCGGGGAAACACATGGCAAAACGGATGTCCACCTGGGACGGATCTTTGACCACCATGTTCACCTCTCCGCCGATGTAGCGGGCAGGCTGCTGGATACTTAGTAAAATTTCATCATTTAAGGCTAATTTTCTCATTTTCGTTCCTTTTTTGCTTGATTTTTCAAGGTTTCACCCGTTTCTGCCGCTTCAATTCCAACGGAAAACGATATGCCCGGCATACGGATCAGACGGCTTCTTTTATTGCTTGAAATTTTTCTTCAAAAACGAGAATGTCCGCATAACAAGGACATTTTTTGACCTTTTCACTTTTTTGATTTTTTTGTATGACGGAGTTTTCACGGGAAACCGTATCAACGCATACAAAACATCACACAAACCAGCGTCAGATCCCCATTTTTTCATGAAACCACTCGGAATAAGTATACGTCATTTTATTTATGCTGACAAGCCTTTCTGATAAATTACTCCAAGGTGCCTCTGATAAAAGAATCAAGAAATGCCATGTAACCCTCAATATCGCTGACAATTATCTCATATTAACCAGATAATTTTTATGTATTCTAAGAAAACCATGGCTGCCCCATTCCTCTTCAAGGGACTTCAATGTCATACATCTGGAGGGAAGTCTGGTCCCTCATATGGACGATGACGGTATGCCCACTGCACTCCGCATACATAATGGATTCCAGACGCACGTCACGAAGCCCGAAACCGTCTGGTTTCAGCCTTTGCCGCCCCATCGGATCCATCCTCTTTCCTCCCACAAGCCACTGCTCCACATATAGCCAACAATAAAACGGTCAGACCAAACTGTCTTTTCCATCTGTTCTTTGCCATATCCCCTCCTCTCCAGTGGATCTCACCGCCTATCTTATATATGGGTACTTTTCACGCAGATACTCCTCTCCCCACTGGTCGATCAAGTCCCTCCAGTCCGCAGCCTGTTCTTCACGCGCCATACCCTCATTTATATAAAGGATCATATGATCCCACAGTTCATCACGGAAATCGTTATATGTTTCCGGCAGATGTCCATTTTCCAACTGGATCTCCACATGTTTTCCATCCGTGTACACCACATGGATCAACGCGTCATATCCGCTCCTTAATACCTGTTCGTTTTTATCCTTCGCCTGCTTCGCGTTTTCTATGTTATAGAACTCACCCTGACGCACATATCCTGTCCCACTGCTTTCTGTTTCCCAGTTCTCCACCTCATACCTCTCAATGATCTCTGACAGGCCTTCCGGCACCTCTGGGGCTTCTTTTTCTGACTCCAGTCTCCATATGGGTACAGAAGCCCTCTCACAATAAAGTGCGGGCAGTCCGGACTTGCCTACCGAATAGATCTTTTCATAAGAACAACACCTATACAAGAGACTCCCCCCGCCACCATCATACACAAGGGCGATCCCCATGGCGGAGTCCTTTCCGCCGTAATTTTCTAAAAGGCTGAAATAACGGATCCGCCCTTCCTGGCCCTCCTGCAGCATGTAAGGGTACTTTTGATACAGGTTCTCCCTTCCCCAGTCCCCCAGCTCAAGCCTCCAGTCAGGGATCCCTGTGTGTCCCACAATGAGATCCCAAAACTCTTTGCGGAACCGGTTATATTCCTTTGGTAGGCCATACGACTCATAAACTCTCCCAAAAGATGGGGTCTCGTCATTTTTAGTATATAATTTAAAAGAACCATAATAATCACTCCGGAATATTTTTTCATTCTGATCAATCCCATAATAGGAGGGCAGATATGTAAGATTAAATACAGATCTACTATCTGCTACATTGAAAAAATCGCCCTCCTCTACAAATTCCACTTCCGGCCATTCCACAAATAAAGTTGCTTGTTGATTAAAAGTCTGGTCTAAATAGTACCCCTGCTCTTTCCAACGATCAACGTGGTTATCATTAAAAATAGCCAGTAATTTATCCCAAGTACTCTGCCCACATTCAAAATTCCTTTCTGTTATCTCTTCTTCATGCTCTCTCAGGACATCTCCTTTGATACATCTAAACTGGATGGTTTCCTTTGTTGCTGTAATATCAACTAAATAACGCCCACCTGAATGGTCTCCAAAAACTTCAAAAAAGCTGATTTTCGTGACTTTGGTATAGGGGATCGGCGGAGCAGGTTTTGTAGGTTCATGTGGGTCTCTAACACCAGAAAAGAGCAGTCCATCCAACCCTATCAGACTGGTGCGATCTGCGGCAATACATACAACAGCCAGTAAAACAAACAGAGTAGCCAGCCACTTTAATTTTTTATTCATTATACTGCCTCCATCTTTTTTTCTAAAGCTTTTATGGTTTGGGGCAAAACTTTTTTTGCGGGATCTATCCCTGCCGATATATTCATTACAATATATTCAAAATATCCCGCAAAAGCTTCTTTTGACACTTTTTCTTTCCTATCCCCTTCTTTTTTTATCAACAGTTTTACTTCCAGATCATCTTTTTCATAAAACCAATATCCATGTCCATGTCCTTCTCCAACCAGGTCCCCTGTTATCCCCCATAAATATCTTTTGCTAAATTGCTTATATTATCTTGATCAGTAAGTCTATTACTTATTTCGATTTGGATCCCATCATATATTTCTTTGATTATCTTTAAACGAGTTAAGTTTGAGTTTTTTATCAAATCATATTTAGCCCATCCAATTCCACTAAAAAAATAGTCTTCAATCACTATTTTTAAATAATCCTGCTTATCTTGGGCTGTTATTTGAAAAGACTGCAGGTTTGCCGGATCATTCAGGAAATCTATCCCGACTTCATAAAGTTCATTCCTAACATCATTTGCTGCCCATTCATGGATGATCTTTGCCTGCTCCCCCTTTGAGTCATAGGCACGCGCGATCGTACTGTCAGACAACTCTGTCCTTGCTATAAACTCATAACTTGTATATCGGAAGTATATACTTAAAAATTTATTCCCAGAGCCTGCGAAAAAATCAATCGCATGTCCTAACTCATGGAAAAACGACTTAAACGGTATCACATAATCTTTTGCCTCTTCCACATTGTTTACCACTATTTTCCCTGTTCCTAAGGCTCGGGTAGACCCGATTAGTTTCAAACTGCTTGACGGTTTCATTCCCTAATGCGTCACGGGTTAAAACGCATCTGCCCTTTTCATCATACTTTAAGATTTCTCCTTTTACTTTGAAAGTCCCATCGCCGTCAGGCGATCTGAATTCAGGTATGCCAAGTGTGCCCGCCAGACTTTCATGTGTGGTGGCGCGTCCGCAGCCGGGCGCATGAAGGTTTACTATGCAAAACTGTCATTTTAGGTTATTCTAAACACATATATATGATCAATTGGTGCCTTTAGTTGATCCCAATCTTCTATATCTTCTAATTCAA
>CAJUSJ010000007.1 GCA_910588865.1 uncultured Lachnospiraceae bacterium | reverse complement strand
GTCACAAAGAAAAAAGGGGAAATCAGGAAGAATTATCCACACAAATGTCAGGGGCTGTTTTTTTAATCCCCATTTAGCCCGTACAAACATGTTTTCAGTGGAAAAGGCATTGTTATATGACGAAAAAATTTCGTCATTTTTACAATAACTTTTTTATTCAGTGAAGCCGGATGGCTGAACCGACTGGCACTGCACCGGCTAAAATATAGCCGATGTTAGAAGCCGTGGTTAAACGGGTAGGCTGAACTGTTACAAAGTAATCGCGCGAGTTTAGAGAGGACCAGCTGATTAGAGGACTATTCTGACAAATCTGTCTTTTTTTGTCAAACACAAAAGCTTTACTCCCCTGGCAGCAACAAATGGGCCATGGTTCCACGGCCGTGTACATGGGGGTAGAACCCGGTAAAAAAACGCACCGGCTAGGGACACGCGGGATTCTGGCAGGCAGCATGACGAATTGTTGAATACTATTAAACATCCGCGAAATATTTCCAAATCCTGTCGAGTTTCTCTCCTTTTTGTGGTATAATAGGAACCGCGCTGACGCATGCGCGGGTCATCACCCTGACGGGTGGCGACATTATATAATACTATCACGATTATAAAAGGAGGTCTGCCCATGCATGATATCAATACTGTCCGGCCAGACAACAATGCTATTCCACCCCCAAGAGGATATGAGCTACAGGATACGCGAAATAGCATCCGCCATATCCAAAACCTGATCCGGGACCTAAATGGTCTCTATGACGAACTGCGCCCCCGGGTCAGCCAGCTGGAAGCCGCTCTGTCTGACAATGTTTTTCTTTCCATCCCTTTAAACAGCTTGTTTATAGATGAACTCGCGAAGATCGCCGCGCTTCAAAAAGAAATCCTGGAAAGATATCAGCAACTGGGCCTCGGCACCCTGCCTGAGCATATAGCTTCCGCGGCGGATATCCTGGAAAAACAGGAAAAGCTTATGGCCCAAAAGGCGGTGTATATGGATTCCATCCGGTTCTTTATGACACTAAGCGCAAAAGATCCCGCGACACAGGCCTGCCTTGGCCAGCACAAAGAACAGCTGGCTCAGTACGACTTTTCACAGTCTTCCGCCGAGGAGTGTGAAAAGGTATTGGGAAAATATGTTCTCCTAAAAAAGGCTCTGGAAGAAACCGACCCCAAGGCCAAATTCGCTCTACTGATGCAGATGAACAACCTGTTCGAGCTGCAGATCATCTATGACATCAATATCGACGGGATCAGTCAAGCTGTCCCTGATTCCCCGGCAATGGTCTCCTCTTCGTCGCCAGACTCTCAGGCTCATGCTTATCCGGTCTCTGCTCCTGACTCAGAGCTTTCTCTCAGTTGTGACTCTGCCGGACAGTCTTCTAAAGACCCGGTCTCCGGTCCACAGTTCCCAGACATTTCCCGCGACACAGAGCCTGCTGCCGGCAGTTGCTCTGACTCAGAGGATGAGGAAGTCTCCTGGGAAACACTTGGAATTGACGCTGTAGATGAAGTCACCGTCCATATCGACGACAGCAAACTAACCTGCCAGGAACCCGGCAAGACTAAAAAATTCGGTGCCAAGGATTTTAAAAACGATATGATCAAGGTCGGCTCTATCTCAAGCAGGCTCGCTCTGGTCTCATCCAAGAGATACGGCGGCGTAACGCCTGAGCTTTTGGGTTCCATCCTTGGCAGAGAAAAATTTATCCACTCCTCTGTCTGTGAAAAACTGACTCAGCTGGGATACCTGAACAAATATACCCTTTTAGGCTATGGACAGTTTTTCACGCTGTCTTCAAAAGGCCTCAAAGCCTTTAGAACCAAGGACTCAGCCAGTTATCTTGGATACCGCCAGCAGACAGACGACATATTGTCCCTGCTTGTTGAAAGCACTGCCAACTCCACGCTGGCCAGGATCATGATGTTCCACTCCTTTGCTCTGGCCCGGAGCCTGGACCCTGATTATAACTATGTAAAATATTCCGCCCATCTGAACACAGACGGATATATTTTAATCCTTCCCCGGATTTTCCCGGAGAAATCCAACCTGGGATTTATCTGCCTGATCTCTGACAACCCGAAGGAGTTTGATTCCCTGAAAACCGCTGTCCTGGATCTGTTGGAGAAGATGGATATCATCGCTGTCACAGGAATGAACCAGCGGCACGCAAAGGCCCTGGCCTCCTGGCTTTACACCTGCCTTTCCCATGAGCTCTCGGGCAAACGGCTGTGTTATCTGGATTACGAGACGGAAATTTTCTATAATTACGACGACGATTCTATCGTCTCTTTTGAAGAGAGTCCTGACCATCCGGATTCCCAGGAAGAATCCGAGGTGAAAGCCGCTTCCGTCTCCTCCGGGGCAGAGGCCCCTGAGACGGTCCCATCCGCCCCATCCCCGGAGATAACAGACCAGACCACTCCCACCGCCGCCGCGGAACACGCTTTGGAAGCAGAGACCCCAAAGGCAGAATCCCCCAACCCGGCTGGCCCCCGGAGCGCGGCAAATTCCCCCGCCCCTCTGTCAGCCCACCCCAAAGCCCATTTCCAGGAAATGGTCTATAAGATGCTCTCAGACGGCAGGCACTACTGCGCCGCGGCCTACCTGCGGTCGCTTTCGGAAAAAGACCCTGAATACATTTTACCTTACACACAATTGGCCTACGCCTTAAATGATCCCTTAGCTCAGTGTGTCTACAGCTCTCCCCGCGTTTTTCAGATCTATTACGGCAAAAGCGGGACAGACAATGACTATTACCTGCTGTCCGCTGTGCTCCGCAACTATTTTCTGGATCACTCCAGTTACGACTACAGCTTGCAGCAGCTTCAGGGTTCTATCGCATCCGTAAGCCTTTTGGAGGATAACCAGAGCCTCAGCCAGGTTCTCTACACCCTCCAGACCTTCAAGTCCGATCACCACAGGGGCATGGACTTTTATGCCGATTACCGCCAGAAAAAGCGGGAAGCCTTTGAGAAAAATCTGACAGCTGTCCGCATGGAGGCCCGAGAGCTGTACGACAGCAACGCGGGAGGCATTATCAAGGAAAACGCTTCCCACCGCCGGGTGCTGGAGACGAAAAAGCTGATCTTCGCGAAGGACTCTGACCTTGTTGTGTGCCTTGAGGCTGTGAAGGACGACAACCGGGAATACCTGGACATCATCAGGGATTTCCTGAGCACCAGCTACATAAAGGACGGGGAGGCCATCAGGGCGGACAACATCGACCCGGCCAAGATTGACCAGGTCCTGGACACCAACTGGGAGCTGGCCGCCACCAATATGCGCCTTGTGAAAAGAACCTCCGACCTTATGAGCAGCCTGCGGATGAATCTCTTTAAGCTGGTGAAAAAAGTGGTGGTGGTCCTCTGCGGCTATGTGTCTGCCCTGGAGGAGAATTCCGTTGATGAAAATGACCCAGGCTTTATTGACTATAGACGCGCCAGAAATACCCTTTTGAAGAACATCAGCGCCGCGGTCTCGTCTCTCAAAAACAGCGGGCCTGACACCTCAAAAGACCAGGCCGGGCGGTCTGTCCTCCAGGCCACCCTCACAGAGCTTGCCAGCCGCCTGGATGGAAGCTATGAGGAGGACTCCAGCCTGTATTTTTACCTGGGGTTCTTAAAAAACGACAAGGTCTTGTTGGATGACGACTATCTTCCGGTTCTTGACGATGTCAACGAGATCCCGGAGCTGTCCGTCCTCTCCCGGATCGAGGACCATTTTACATCGCCGGAAAAAAGCCTGGAGGACAGGCTTGTGGAGATTTTTAACGGCGGGGACGACTACGGCTGCGCTGCCCTTATTTTGCGGTATCTGAAAAAATATTCCGCGGGGGTAAAAAATAAGGAGCTGCTGAACAGCAGCATCGAAAACGCGGTCCTCTATCCCAGGAAAGACCTGGAAAACAAACGGAGGGAATTTATCGAAGACCTGGAGCTGGCCCAGAGCTACGGCCAGATCGACAACACGGCGGAGGACCGGAAAGAGGCCCTGATCCAGATCATGGATTCCTGGTACACCTGGGCCATGGACACGGACAATTACGGATTTTTCTACAAGATCCTGGCAGCTATCCGCCAGAAGATCAAGGAGGACGCCCAGATCCGGGGCGTGGAGCTCATGGCCAGCCTGACGTCCTATGAGAAGGAGAACCCTCACTGGCGGGACCATAAGACTATCCAGGATGCGGTAACCCAGATACAGGCCAGGATCCACTCCCAAAACTACGCCGCGGCCGAGGACCTGCTGAACCGCCTGGCCGCCAATGACTTGGAGTCTGACACCAATTTTATTCAGCAGGACTATCTGGAGGAATTTCTGCGGGAATACCCCCTAAACTCCAGCCAGGCGGGAACCGCCCGCTCCACTCTCCAGTCCCGTCTTTTGAAAGGACAGCACAACAAGGACACCAAAGGGGCCGGACGCCTGATCGAGAACTGGCCCAAAGGCAACGGCGCGCCCCCGTCCAGGATCCGGGACCTGCTTCTGACCCTTGGCTTTGCCGTAGAAGAAGTGACCCCCCACGCGCCGATCCAGGGAAAGGACCACTACCAGGTGACTCTCAAGCGTCCCGCCAACGGGCGGAAGAGCAATTACAAGCACCCCATCTCTGTCTTCGGCTCAGAGGCAGAGGAAAAGGGATTTCGTGTGGTGAATATTTTCGGGAAAATGGATGCCGGACGACTCATCGACACCTTTAAAGAGATCGGCACCGCGAAAAATACGCTGATCCTCTTAGACCACACCCTGACCCTGCCGGACAGAAGGGAGCTGGCAAGGAAGACAAAAACCGAGTTTGCCAGCAAGACATTCCTGGTCGTCGACCGGGTGGTCCTGGTCTATCTGGCCAACCACTACTCGGAGACCGCGGTCAACCGGATGCTCATGGCCGTGACCATCCCATTTGCCGCCTGCCAGCCCTATGTCTCCGACTCCGCCAAGCTCATGCCCCCTGAGATCTTTATGGGAAGGAAACATGAACTGGAAAAGATCGAGTCCGCCTCCGGAGTAAACATCGTCTACGGCGGACGGCAGCTGGGCAAGTCCGCTCTCCTGCGCATGGCCCAGAAGGACATCAACATGAATGAAAACAGGGACCGGGCCATCCTGATCGACTTAAAGGGCTTAGACTACCGGGCCGCGGCCAGAAGGATCTCAGGAGCCCTGTACGACGAGGGAATCTTAAAAACCGAACACATTACAGAGGACTGGGACCAGCTGTCCCGGGATATCAAAAACCGGCTGCGGGACACCTCCGGCCCTGACCACATCCCCTATCTCCTTCTTTTGATGGATGAGGCTGACGTGTTTATCGAGAGCTGCGAGGCAGTGGACTACATGCCATTTGACGCTCTCAAGGATATCCAGGGCGTGGGACCCGGACGATTTAAATTCGTGGTTGCCGGACTGCGGGACATTGTCCGTTTTAAGAAAAATATCGCTCTGAGCAACAACAGTGTTCTCACCCACTTAAGTTCCCTGACCGTGACCCCGTTTAAGTCCACAGAGGCCAGAGAACTGCTGGAGGTTCCCCTGTCCTACTTAGGCTTCCGGTTCCCCGATGACAGCAAGACCCAGATGCTGATCTCCACCATCTTCGGCACCACAAACTATTTTCCAGGCCTTCTCCAGCTGTACTGCGCGAAGCTTGTGGAGGCCATGGGACGGGATTACGCGGGCTACTCGGAAACCGAGACGCCGCCCTACATTGTCAGGGAGGAGCACATCAAGAAGGCCCTCTCCGACAAGACCTTGGAAGAACAGATCAGGGAAAAGTTTTTCATTACCCTGAAATACGGCGACGATGATTACTACTATCTCATCGCCCTTCTCACCGCGTTTCATTATCACAACAGCAAAGGCCAGAACGGATGCGGCGCCCAGGATATCCTCTCCACTGCCTCCGGCTACGGGATCTCCAGGATCTCCTCCCTCACCAGGGAAAAGGTCGCGGCGCTTATGGAGGAGATGCGGGAATTGAATGTGCTCCAGCACGCGGGCCATGGACGCTACCGGTTTGCCAGACACAATTTCTGTCAGATGATGGGAAGCGTGCAGGACATCGACGACGAGATTCTGGACTACGCCATCCGTCAGGAGGATTAAACTATGGAACAGATCTGGTGGAAACAGATAACCAAAGCAAAGCACTTTATTGACATGGTCACAGATGCCATACTGGACAACAAAAGCGTCATTCTAAGCATGCCGGCATTTGTCCCCTGGCATGAGACCATGTATGAGATAATCGCGGAGATCCTGAACGGGGAGAACTCCCTGAATCGGCTGATCTCCATTGACTGTCCCACAGGCGATGTGGGGCAGTACCTTCTGGACAATTACTGCAAAAAAGAAAAAAGGGCATCCTACCGGTACGGGATGTCCTACGCCTCCTTCCTGGCCAAAAGCGAGGATATTGTTTTAAACTCCTCCTACATCTGGGTAAAGGCTGTCTCGGGACAGAAACTGGAAGAGTGGAGCCGTTTTATCGCAGAGTACAACAAAAATGTCCCCTCCCACATGTCTCCCGCTGTCTTTATACTGGAGATCCAGGACAGCGCCAGAAAGCCAAAGGCCGTGAGAGGGGTCCGGCACATCAGCTTTTCTGACACCATTGACGCGTACGACAAGTTTACCTTCTGCGCCCTGGCCAGCACGGATATCGCCATCCGGTCCTCCCTGCGGCCCTATCTCGCGGAGATGGTATCCACCATCTGCAGCGACGATATCGAACTGTGCGCTCAGTGTATCCGCCGGGGCCAGGCATTTCTCCGGAACCCGGCAGATGTCCTGTCTTCCATTATTGACAAGGAGTGCCACAGCGACTTCTCACCCTTTGTCATGGACCTGGATAAAAGCCGGATAGACAGCCTGATATGGGAGTGCCAGATCAAACTGATCTTCCCGGTCATTGAGAAATACCGGAGCCGCTTTGTAAGCCAGCACCAAAAAGAGATCTCCGCCGCCCTCCCTATCGACAACGCCTTTGGGGATGTGATCACCAGTCCTCAGGATGTGGAGCTGGGACATCTTGTCCAGCTGGTGGGCATGGGACGGATCTCACTGACTCCCCGGGGATACCAGGAGCTTGACCTGTTCCGGAAAGCCCGGAACGACCTGGCCCACTTAACGCCCCTGGAATATGAAGCGGTGGAAGACATATTGGGGTAGAAACGAGGAGAAAGGCGAGAAATTATGTCGAAAGAATATAAGGCAAAAAATTCAATCATAAGTTTCGTGGCATTGGCTTTCTTAATGTATTTTATTGTTTTTCCTATAGTAATGCTGATGATCTCCGATATATTCGGCTCCATGAATGACCTGATCACCAACTTAATTGATCTGATGCCATTTGGCGGTTTTTGGTACCTGATCGCTGTCAAAATTGTTTCTGGTGTTTTGAGCCCCATCCACACCATAAATAATCTCGGCCAGGCTGTCTCTTTTTATTACATTTTAAGTGAACTGATGAAAGCCATGATCTCCTCCATCATTTTTGAGGCCATGAAGCTTTTAACAGACATTACCATGGGCCTTAAGGGGTCCAAAGGGATCTGGAATAAAGCGAAGCTCTGGCTTATGTATTTGGTAAACGGGCTGGTCTCCGCATACCTGGCTCCCTTTCTTATTACATATATCCTTTCCCAACTGGGTGGGTACAACAGCCTGGCGGCAAGACTTTTTACCATAGTTCCAGTGGGGATCATAGTGATCGGCGGAATCCTCTTTTTTAAGGTCACGTCAACGGCTGCTTCTTATACCATCGGCAAGTCAATTGTCTATGTCTGCGCGAAGTTCTTTTGCTTGAATATGATGCAGCTGTTTGCCACCTATATCCTCGCGTTTGTTGTATTAATCGCCGCTGATATGGGGGCTTTTCAGCTTGTAAGCGGGGGAATGGTGGCTTTATTTGTAATCGCTATCCTATTATGCTCCATTGATGCCATGCTGGATCCCGTTCTTCACTGACGGGGTCCCCCCCCCCAGGGCAAACAGGAGGATTTTGATCCCCTCATCAAAATCCTCCCTGCCCATAACTCTGACTTAAAAATTCACTTTCATGCCATCGTAAGCGGCGATCATCCCCCGCTCCCCGGCAAACCGCTCCAGTTCCCTGTGGGTCATTCCTCCGTTATGAGAAAAATGATTAATCACTTTCACTGTATCTCTATGAACACACCCTTTTTCCTCCAAGAGCCGTATAAGCTCCACGTCATCTCCAAGGCCCATATGATATCCATTGGTCTTTTGCTGTCCCATGGTGGCATCCATGGAAACCAGATCATACTTGTAGCTGAATATGCGCTCCCATGCCTCCTCACTGAGGTTCAGTCCCGTATCATGGCCGTACAGCAGGCATTTTCCCTCTTTCTCAATAATATAGATCAGGCAGGTCTCCCTCTTATCATGGTCCGCGGGCACAGGGATGATGTGATAACCCTGGGCCTCAAAATCACCAAACGGCTCCAGGCGGATAAACTTAACACTGTCATCCAGAGGATGAACCTTAAACCGGTCAATGAGCACCGCGTCATAAAACGCCTTCTCCACCGCCTCATTGCCATACACATGAAGCATTCCCTCCGCGTTGTGGCCGAAATGCTCATGGCGGTGAATCAGCTCCACCGGAAAAAAGTGATCCATGTGGGAGTGTGTGATCAGCAGGTGCTGGATCTGTCCCAGATTTAAGGAATATTTAAGCGCGTGTGTATAGGTGTCCGGAGGAAAATCAATGAGAAGCTTTCCGTCAACAATGGACTGGGTCCTGGTCCGAAGCTCCTTCCCCCCTTCCCGCCGCGCGCGGCGGCAGATCGCGCAGTCACAGAAAAGAGCAGGCCACCCTTCCGCTGCCGCTGTTCCCAAGTACTGAATCTCCATAATACCTCCATTTCTTTCATCGTTCCAAAGCTTCCGGGTTCCGACCCCCGAAACCGTCTTGCGGATGGGCCTGAACCCGGGCTGCCTATGAAGTAGTCAAAATCTTATCCAGCTGCTTCACTTCTCCTGTCTTCACCAGCTCCACATGGTTGGGCGCGGGCACAAGCACTGCCGTGGTCAGATCATAACCAGCTCCCCGGATCCCGTCCATATCAAACTCCAGAAGGCGGTCTCCCGCTTTCACCTTATCACCTGACTGTTTTAACGGTGTAAAATACTTTCCGTTTAACTCTACCGTATTGACGCCCACATGAATCAGGATCTCCACACCATCATCGCTCACAAGGCCAATGGCGTGCTTTGTATCAAAGAACATGGATATCTGTCCGTCAAAAGGCGCGACCACCTCTCCCTTTACCGGGATAATGCCAACACCTTCCCCCACGACTCCTGCCGCGAACGTAGGATCCTGAATCTCTGTATGAGGAATGGCCTTTCCCTCAACCGGCGCGTAGATACACCCTGGTTCTGTCTCAATTCCCGCGGCAGGTTTTTCCTCTGCTGCCGGTGCCGGTTTACCTGCCTTACCTTCACCTTCCTTCTGTCCAAGAACCTTTCCCAGCATCATGGTGGCCGCGAAAGCACTCGCGATCGCGACTGCCATGGAAACCATAAACTGTGCCATACAGTCAGGCCGGATACAGATCACGCCGATAACGCCGCAGGGCCCCTGAGAAACAGACAGAACATGCATGATGGTCGCGTAAGCGGCACCCACACCGCCGCCGATCAACGCCCCATAGAAGGGATACCGCAGCTTCAGGTTAACACCAAAGATGGCTGGCTCCGTAATGCCAAGCATGGAAGAAATACCGGAGGCAGATGCCATGCTTCTCATCTTGGGGTCATTCTTTGATCTGCACATTACAGCCAGAGCGGCAGCGCCCTGGGCACAGTTAGCCGCGGCCACAACCGCGAATGTAGGGGAACCGCCCAGTGTTCCGATATTGGCAAGGATCTGCGTCTCCGCTGTCACCAAACTGTGGTGCATACCCGTAATAACCAGAAGGGGATAGGTAACCCCGTAGATCAAACCTCCAACAGCTCCCAGATCAAAGAACAGCCACATCACCCCGTTGGTCATCACATCGCCCACGCCCCTCATAACCGGACCGATGAACAAAAACGTCAGCGCGCCTGCCAGGAGAACCGATAAAAGCGGGGTTACAATGTTATCCAGCATGGCGGGAACCACTTTCCTCAGTCTCTTCTCAATCACTGCCAGGCAGAATGAAGAAGCGATAACGGGCAGAACCGTTCCCTGATATCCCACCTTGGCCACAGACAGCCCAAACATGTGCCAGTAAGGAACCGTCCCGTCCAAAAGGGCCTGGCCATAGCCATATCCGTTCATCAGATCTGGATGAATCATAATCGCTCCGATAACCGCGCCGAGAATAGGCGTCGCCCCAAAAATCTTAGCGGCTGAAAAACCGATCAGCACCGGCAGAAAGGTAAATCCCGCGTTAGAAAACAGATTCACCATTTCCGCGAAATCCTTGATGGCCGGAACCGCCTCCACCAGCGACTTCCCCGGAATAAACATCCCCTGGGCTGTCAGGATATTGTTGATACCCATCAAAAGACCAGATGCCACAAGGGCCGGCAAAATGGGGACAAACACATCGGCAAGGGTCTTTAACAGCTTCTGGACCGGATTCATCTTCTTTGCCGCCTGCTGCTTTAACTCCTCCTTGGTCATCTCCGTAATATGAGCTATTTTTATAAATTCCGCATATACCTTGTTGACAATTCCGGTTCCCAAAATGATCTGGAACTGTCCGCCGTTGTTAAAATTCCCTTTCACGAGATCAATCCGCTCCAGGGCATCCAGATCAATCTTAGAATCATCCTTTAAAACAAGTCTCAGCCTGGTGGCGCAGTGGGCCGCGCTGACAATATTGGTCTCCCCGCCTACACAGTTTAAAATTTCCCGCGCCGCTTTTAAGTAATTCTCTTCCACGTTTTTCCTCCTCCTTAATGTTTGTCAGTATTTCATTGAAGATCATACTTCACAACATTTATCCCCGCTGTTCCGTCACAATCAAACACAATCCCGTCCGCTTCAAGGGGCGTATAAAACAGGGACGACATCACCTTCTCCCCGTCATTGGCAAATACCTCCACAGAATACTTATCCAGCAGGACCCTGAGCTTTAATACCTCCCCGCCATTGTCTCCCGCCATGGGGGCAATCTCCATCTTCCGGCGGCAGACCACATCCCTGTCGATTCCCGAATGGGTTCTGTCTATGGTGAGACACCTTTTTTTGCGGCTGTACTGCAGGAATGTCTCGTAGTCGTCATTTTTCCCAAACTCAATTCGGAAATGGTCGAATTCAAATTCCGTGATCTCCACCAGAAGTTCCAGAACCCTGCCCCGGATATTCTCCAATACAGTGGAACCTGTTATGGTCAGATTCTCATATTGAACCATATCCTTTCGGTATGCTTCCAGCTCCCTGACAGGCCTCTGATAAATCCGCCCCCGCTCCAGTGTCAGCTCTCTGGGAACCGTCATCATACCGGACCACTGGAAATCAGCTGGCGTAATATTGGCGTCCCAGGACTGCATCCAGCCGACGAGGATCCGGCGTCCATCCTGGGCCAGCAAAGTCTGGGAAGCATAAAAATCAAGGCCGTAGTCGGCAGACGTCACTTTCTCCCGTTTAAATTCATGGGATTCTTTATCATACTGTCCATAGATAAAAATAGAGTTATTGCCATTGTGGAATTCCAGCCCCTCGGCCCGCATATCCTGGGGCGAAACCACAAGGATCTGCTTATCTCCAAGGGCGAAAAAGTCCGGACACTCCCACATCTTTCCGTATCGGTTGCCGCTCTGGTCCAGAACCGTCACATACTCCCATCGCTCCAGATCCTCAGAACGGTACAGCAATATCTGCCCGCTTCCATCCTCTGCCCGGCTTCCCACTACCAGGTAATATCCATCCTCCTCTTTCCAGACCTTGGGATCCCTAAAATCCTCCAGGCTGCTTCCCTCCGGGGTGGTCTCCCCTGTGATCACGGGATTCTCCTTGTGTTTTACATAATCAACACCATCTCCCTTTGCCATGCACTGCACCTGCCTGTAATAATGGAATCCATCATCCAAATACCGGTCCATGACTCCTGTATAAATCAGCACATGCTCTCCATCCACCTCGATGGCGCTTCCAGAATAACATCCCCCCTCATCATAGGATTCATCCGGAGCCATCGCGGCGGGAAGATACTCCCACCTGATCAAATCTTTGCTCGTACAATGCCCCCAATGCATGGGCCCCCATTTCTTACTAAATGGGTGATATTGGAAAAACAGATGGTACTGACCCTGGAATACAGAAAATCCATTGGGATCATTGATCCAGCCTGTGGGGGATGACATATGAAAAACCGGCCGTTCTTCCTTTGGAATATCGTGGATCTGCATCTTCTCCATTCTCCGGACCTTTAAAAGTTGCCCGCTTATTGGTTTTGCCATGCTCTTTCCTCCGTCTAAAACCAGTAACTTTACCAGTAAAGTAACCGGTTACTTTATGTTCCTATCATATCACTCTCCCCAATACTTGTCAATGCCGTATTTTTGTTTCAGCATAACTCATAAAAATACAGGTCTTTTCTGTGCAAACATTACAAAACCCGTAACATTACCGGTTACTCTTACATTTTTTTTCCTTTTGTGATAAACTGATATGAGAATCAATCACAGCAAAGGAATCAAGGAACTATGGGAAAAAAGAACGTAACCTTTGACGATATCGCGAAATACACCAATTTCTCCAAGACCACAATTTCCAGGTATTTCAACAACCCGGACTCCCTGACCCTGGAGAACCAGCAGATCATCGCCGATGCCCTGGAAGCGCTGAATTATAAGGAAAATAAAGTGGCCAGGATCCTGGCCAACGGAAAAACCGAATTTGTGGGAATCATTATCCCGGATCTGTACATGCATTACTATGCCCAGATGCTGTCAGAGATCCTGGCCACCTACGAAAAATTCGGCTACAAGTTCCTGGTGTTTGAGGGAAATAAAGATAAAACCATTGAACGGCAGTATATCCAGGAACTGCTGGCCTACAAGATCGAGGGCCTCATTGTTTTGAGCCACACCATCACCTCAGAAGAGCTGGCCTCCTACAACATCCCCGTTGTCACCATTGAGCGGGAAGACCTGTTTACCTGCAGTGTCAATACGGACAATTACATGGGAGGCGTCCAGGCCACCAGTCTGCTGCGCAAAAACAACTGTGATATCCTGTTTCATCTCAACCAGAAGGTAACCGAGACCACCCCCGGCTATGGGAGGATCAAGGGATTCCTGGACACCTGCCGGGAACATAACTGGCCTCACAGGCTCATCCTGGACTCTTTCGGCAAAACCTATGAAGAAAACCAAAAACGTTTTAAAGTAATCTTTGAAGAGCTGGAAACAGATTATAAAGGCAAAAAGAAAGGGATTTTCGTCTCCAATGACACCCACGCCAATATCCTCTTAAACCTGATCATACGCAAACACGGCGAGCTTCCTGATGAATACCGGATCGTGGGCTTTGACGATTCTCCCATCGCCAGTTCCGCCATTATTCCCATCAGCACGGTGGGGCAGCAGATCGGAACCATCGCGTACCAGGCCATGGAGCTTCTGGTCGCGCAGATGAATGAACGGAAAAAGAGAAGACCGGTTCCTTTGAAGGAACCGGTCCACCAGGTAGTGACTCCTATTCTGAAACGCCGGGAGACAACAGACTGAGTTATTTCGTCTTACCCTTCCCCCGTATAACCTGATTCAGGGTCCGGTACAGTTTATCCACCTCCACGGGCTTTGACAGATGGCCGTTCATTCCACATTCCACGGATTTCTTTAAGTCATCATCAAAGGCATTGGCGGACATGGCCACAATGGGTATGGAGCGGCAGTCTTCTCTGTCCATGCTCCGGATGGCTCTGGTCGCGTCCAGGCCGTTCATGACAGGCATCATGATATCCATCAGGATCACATCATAGGTTCCCGGCTCTGTGGTCTTGATACGCTCCACTGCCTGGGCTCCGTCGTACACGCAGTCCACCTGGAAATCCCGAACTTCCAGAAGGCTCTGGGCGATCTCAGCGTTAAGTTCATTGTCCTCCACCACCAGCACATGGAGCCCCGCGAATGAGATCTCCTCCTCTTTTGCCTCCTTTTCCTCGCTCTGGCCAAAGCTTAAGGGGATGGCAAAGCTGAATGTGCTGCCCTCCCCAAGACGGCTGTGCAGCTGGATATTGCTTCCCATCATCTGCACCAGACGGTTGCTGATGGAAAGTCCCAGACCGGTTCCCTGATGCTTTGCCGGGTTTGTGCCCGAGGACTGCTCAAAGGACCGGAATACCCTCTCCTGATCCTCTTTGGCAATACCGATTCCCGTATCCTGAACGGCGAAATAGACTCGGGTTCCCTGGTCTTCCAGGTCCATCTCATGTACGGTGAGGGTGATTCTTCCGTTGTCAGGGGTGAACTTTACGGCATTTCCCAGAAGATTAATGAGAACCTGGCTAATTCTCATACTGTCCGCGTAATACCACTGATGAGTCAGCTGGATATCCCTGACAAAGTCAATATTCTTCGCGGTGATCTGAGGGGCTATGAGCTCTTTAATGGTATCCAGCTTCTCAGGCATGTGGAAATTGACGGCCTCCAGCCTCATCTTGCCGCTTTCGATCTTGGACATGTCAAGGATATCGTTGATCAGCCCCAGCAGATAGTTTGAGGAGGATTGGATCTTCTGGAGACAATCCATGATCCTCTCCTCACTCTGGTCCGGCTGCAGGGCAATGGCCGTCATACCGATGATCCCGTTCATGGGAGTGCGGATCTCGTGGCTCATGCGGGACAAAAATTCCGACTTCGCCTTGCTGGCAATGTCGTGCTGCTGCTGGTTCAGCTGGGTCTGAACCACCCTTCCCAGCTCCGCGAGATTCTGATACTCCTCCGAATCCTCCGCAAGCCGAGGGTCTATGTCCAGGATACAGATATTTCCCATGTAGCTTCCATTGTCATACATGGGAAGAGCCACCCCCTGCTGCCCCTCCTCAATGCTCAGGAAGCACCGGATCACGCTGTCCTGGCTGTCTTCCCGGGAAAAATAGCGGACTTCCGTCTCTCCCAGCCAGCGATGGAACCTGTCCTTGTCCTCCTCCCTGTATTTCCTTACATTTTCGGCAGCAGGCTCTTTGTCCCTGTGCCATTGATAGTTCAGGTAATTGGAGTTAAAATCCGCCCTGAGAACCGTCACCAGCACGCCGCTGGCCTTATAGTATCTGCCGATTTTGCGGATCATCAGCATCATCTGGGCCGGAAAATCAACACCCTTGCCAAACAAGTTTAATGCCACGGAAATCAGGCTCACATCCTCGCTGTAATCCAGGGTGTTGATCTCTCTTCCCTGAAGTTCAGGCAGTTTTTCCCGCTTTGCCCCGGGGAGATCCTCATAAAACATATAGGACTTAGAGGCGCTGCCCGACGCCGCCAGGATCCGGGCCAGCCTTGCCATACGGATCAGCCGCTCCACTGTATCGCCTTCATCTCCCCGGGCCAGCCCCGCTGCCATATGTACGCCAAACATGTCTGAATCGAAATTTTTCTCAATCTTGTTCAGAAAATCTTCCGTAAAGCCTGCCGCCCGCTCCTTCGACCAGCCCCCTATCCACATGACAAACTCAGCCCCATTAAGGCGGAATGCCGCTGTCTGCTGCCCCGTACTCTCTGTCAGTTTCTGACAGCTGATCCGGATCAGATTGCCAACCTCCTCCAGGACCATGTCTCCAAACACGATTCCGTTCTTCTCATTGGTCTCTTTCAGCTGATCCAGACAAAAAACGATCATAACTCCCTTGTGGCCAGTCATACGGCACTGCCCCACAAGCTCCATCCCCGCGCTGAACGCGTACAGACCCGTAAGGCTGTCGGTCATGTTCTTTTTCCGCTGTCTTGCCTCTTTTTCCTTCTGTTCCTGGATATCCCGGATGCTCCCCACCAGCTTTCTCCGCCGTCCGTCGATGTCGTATACAGTCTGTCCCGACAGGGCTACCCACGCGAACTCCGTATCCTTGGGCCACCTCAGCCGGAACTCCACAGACCTTCTGTCCTCCGTGCTGTTCATGGCCTCCATAACTTCCCGGCGGTCCTCTTCATAGATAAAATCAGGATCGATAAAACCGCCGCCAAACTCCTGACACTTCCACTGGCCGCTCATGGTCTCGTGATTGACAATATCCAGCACGCGGCTGTCAAAATCATAGGAGAAAAAGATATCCTTTGAAGATTCCAGGGCCACTTTGTACCGTTCTTTTTCCTCCAGAAGGATATTTTCCGCCTCCTTCTGCCGGTCGGTCAGATCCTTGACCACGTCGTACAGCGCGTCGATCTCCAGAATGTTGGATGGCTTAAATTCCTCAAGCCCTTCCTTTCCCCTGCTGATACACCGCATAAGGCGCTGGACCGGGCTGGTCAGATGACGCACCAGAATATAAATCCCCATGACGCCAAAGCCCAGGCCCACCAAAACAGAGGCCACGATCCAGATATAGAGCCGGTGGCTCATGCCGAACAAGTCTTCTTCCGTATCCAGCCCCAAAAGCGCCCACTCGGTATTCTCATAGGGAGCGTTGTTGCTGTAGATCCTTAAGGGGCAGACCACAGCGTAGATCCCCTGTTTATTCATCTGAATATCTTCTACCAGGAAAAGATCGTCATAGCTGGTGTCCGCCAGCCAAAAACTGTCCCCCGCGGAGCGGACCAGATTATAGAGAACCCCCTTGCCCACCATGGGGCTGTACCTGCCGTCACCGTGCCGGACTGCCAGCATATATCCTGACTGCTGGGATTCATTCAGTTCTGTCACCGGAAAATAATCATTCAGGCTCCTGCTGGAGATCTCCACCCCCAGCACGCCGTACACCTTCCCATCAAGCCTCAGGGGAATGGAGTATGTGATCATCTCATAGGAGTCCGCGGTGCCTTTCTCCAAATGAAACGGCATGGACCAGTAGCCCAGATCCGCGGCAGACGCATCCGGATAGTTTTCTCCGGCCCTCCACGGCTCATAAAAAAAGTTATCAAAAGAATCCCTTCCATGGCCTGACATGTGAAAACGGGTTGTCCAGGAGGTATCCAGGGGTATATTCCACTCCCTGGACAGATTCTTGCTCCCCCTCTCCAGCAGAAGGTCCGTGTAAGTGACCGGATTGGTGGTGGGATCCGAATCCCTGATAAAAAATCCCTCGAATTCCCCGGCCTCCTCCCTGTCAGCCCCTGTGATGACCACAAAAATACCTGTGCTGAAGTTATTCTGAAGGATTTCAACGCATTCCGGAAAAACCTCCTCCAGAAACTGGTTCTTCAGCTCACTGGATTCCAGAAACCCCTCCACTCCCTGGTTCTCATCCTCCAAAAACTGTTCCAGGAGCCGGTTCATAACCACCTCCTGCTCACAGACGGACGCCCACCGCTGATTCATGTCATTCTGCAGAATCACCATCCTGTTTTCCACCAGACGGCTCATCATGCCGCTTGAATACTCTTCAAGCATCCTGGTGGTTCTTCTGACCACTAATGTGCCGATGGTGATGATACTCTGTATCAGCATGATCGCGGTCAGGGGGATTATGAAGATTCTGAATATTGTTGATTTTTTTCTTTTCTCATTTTTATCCTTCATCTATTGTCCCTGCTTGCCTGCTGTATTGCCCAAAGCCTCACAAAAAGAATCATACCACTCCTCAAACGCTTCCTCTGTCACATACTCCGCCGATGCCTCCTCAAGGCTCTTCCCCTGCTCCATGGCCGCGACGATCGCTTCCCGGTCTTCGGCCGCCCGGTCCGGCAGGTTGTACTCCAGCACCTTTCTGACAGAGGAACCATTTTCAAAGCTCTTGTTGGTATAGAGGGTCAGATCATCTAACTCACTGAGAATCGTAGTCAGACAGTCATATGTCTTGGGCGCTACGGTGAGATCCCTGTCAGAGATCACCTGGTCCAGCTTCTCTATGCTGTTGGCTTCCTTCATCACAGGAAGATAGCCTGACACGCTTCCGAACTGGAGGTTGTTCTCTGCCTGTGTAAACCATTTTAAAAATTCCACAGAAGCGTACTCATGCCTTTCGTCGGTCTTGCTGACCACCATGCCCGCTCCCTGCTGCACCGCGTAAGGCTCTCCCCCCTCAAACACAGGAGGCATTATCACCACATAGTCAATGGGATAACTGCTGTTCTCCAGCTCCACCTGATCCGGAAAATACATAGCCGAAGTGGTGGAACCTGTGTAGGCCAGAAGATCCCCTGTCTTCACATCGTCGGAGCGGAAGGAGCCGTAAGCCCCAAAGTAACCCTTGACCATGGGCACATAGTAGTTCTCCCACAGACGGCGCAGCTGGTCCTTTGGAAGGTTGAGGGTCATCTGCCCGTTTTCCACCTCAAACAGCTCTACTCCCATCTGCCGCAAACCGATGATAAAGTAGTTTGCCGCGGCATCTCTGCCGTAAAAGGCTTTTCCGTCTCCAGGCACATCCGGCGTCTGGCTGTCCGTCCACTCATAGTAAGCCTGGGCCGCGGCAGTCACCCCCTCCATGGTCCTTAGGTCATCCAAGGTAGTGCCCGAGGCAGCGGCAAAAGGCTCCCAGTCTGTCTTGTTGATCATCATGATCTCCGTTGACTTGGCGGTGGGAAAGATCCTCAAAGTGCCGTCAGCGGCAATGCGGCCCTCCTCAATATAGGAGTCAACATACTTTTCCAGGTCCTCTTTTCCAAGATACGCCGACAAATCCGCCAGCGCGCCTGCCTGTTCCATCTCATAGGCTGTATCCGCGTAGGAGGAAAAAATATCCGGCATGTTGTCGGCACCTACTTTTCCGCTGATAGAATCCCTTACCGCTGTCTCCAGATCTGACACAGAGCCCTGACTGTAGCCCTGTACAAAAATCCCCTTCTCCCTCCCCACGGTGTCATTAAATTCTTCTACCAGTATGTCAAAGGCAGCCTGCTGGGAGCCATTGTAGTAATGCCATACAGTCAGAGACACCGGATCCCCGGGATCCAAAGGACTCTTCTCCCCACATCCTGCCAGGGCCAATACCGGAGTCAGCGTCACTGCCGCGCATAGATTGATTGCTGATGTTCTTCTATTCTTCATATGCCAACCTTCCTCCCTATGGTTTTTCTTCTTATTTCCTATTCTATCATAGACCCCCTCTATTTTCAACCAAACCGAACTTTAAGAAAGCTAAAAAGAGATCCCCTGAATTCCTCAGGAGATCCCCCTTTCTATTTAAGCCGCCGCCCGGTACACCAGCCCCTCTCCTCCGCTGTATGCTATGGGGTCAAACAGCTTGTCATGGATAATCACCGCAAATGCCGCCGACTGAGCTGGCTCGCCGGATAAAACCGGGCCCTGTTTTTCTTACTGGCCTAAGCATATTTGTTTCGGCATTTATTCGGTGTCTTCCCTGTTAAAAAAATCGTCAATTCTTCTCTTGATCTCCATGGGCTGTAAATATTTCAGCAGATATCCATCAGCCTTTAGAGACAGCACCTTTTTCACGCTTTCCTGGTCCCCTCTGGCGGTGAGAAAAATAACCGGAATATCGGAAAACGCGTTTTCCGAGTGCAGCATTTCCAACACCTGGATTCCGTCACAAACCGGCATCTCATAATCCAGCAGGATCAGGTCCGGCTTATTCAGGGTAATGGCCCGGATCGCGGCCACCCCGGAATTGACCTCAGACACATCATAATCTTTGGCCAGCAGCCGGTCCATGCCCATCCGTATGGTGCTGGAATCATCCACCACAAGGATCTTCTTTTTGGTCTTCCTCTCCTTCTCCAAAAGGTATCTTTCCACCTCCGACACCTCGTTGGAAACAAAAAGGGGCGTTCCCACGCTCCTCTCCATCAGGTGGGGAGCAATGACGCAATAGGAGAAATAGCCTTCATCTGTGTCAAACAGCAGGCTGACCTGGGGCTGCTTATTCTCAAAAATTTCCTTGAACTGCTCAAAGGTCAGCAGATTTTCCTCCACCATCTCATAAGATCGGATGGAGGGATAATGATCCATCACCCGTCTCACAAACTGACAGGCCGTGTATTTCACCGCGTTCAGAAGCATGATATCCAGCTTGTCAGATTTGACCCCGATTATTTTTCCAACCGTGTTGATCAGGATCCTGTCCTCAAAAGCCAGAAGAATCTCCCACTTTTTATCATCCTGTTCCCTTCCGTAGACGATCCGGTAGTAGACTCCTTTCCCAAATCTTTCCCCGTCATAGGAATCGCTGATAACCTGAGCCTTCAGCTGAAACATGTTTTTGAGAAGCCTGATGATCACCTTTTTCATGGCCTCAAGCTCCTCCTCCGGCAGAAGATCCACCCACTTGCTCATCCTCTCCCCCGCGATGGCCCTGTCCTCAATAAGGGTATGCCCTATAAGCCACCCCGCGCAGACAGCCAGAAAGTGGTCCACCGCGGCAGGAGAATAGTCTTCCCTGGCCAGCTCCTTCTCCAGGGCCGGAAGGGTGTGTTCCCGAAAGTCCCGGTGGAGACGTCTGTGGGTGTCAAGTTCCTCGTAGGCGATCATCTCCATATATTTTTCTTCATCTTCAAAGTGCTTGATCGCATGCTCCTTAAAATACTTGACTCCCTCCTGACATGTCCGAAAGCTTCTCTTCCCCTCCTCCTTGAGTACAAAAAGCCGGTTGATGATCGTAAAAAGCCTCCTGTGCTCATCGTCAATGATCTTGATCCCGATATTAAACTCATCTTTCCATACCAGCCGATCATCCATCTTATGATCCTCCTTCTGTTGTGTTCTCTCTTTATAATATGACAGAATTACAAAAAGGACAGCCGGCTCCGGCTGCCCCAAGGATATCAGGCTGTTTCCCATATCAGATAAGATTTTTCCGCTCCTACAGCACCAGGCCCACCACTGCCACGATACAGCAGATGCTGATCAGGATGGATATGGAGTTGATGGCGCTGGACAGACCGATGTCCCCCTTTAAATCAGCCGTGAAAGCGGGGGCCGCCGACGCGATGGGGGCAAACACCAGGATGGCCAGGGTCTGACGGTACTCCAAAGGCATGGGCAGGAGAAAATAAAAACAAGCTGACAGAACCGCCGCCACGCCGTATCTCACTGCCATAAGTTTAACAATGGTCCCCATCTGGGCCTTGTCGCCGGAGAGCTTAAAGCCCACCCCGATCATCAGCATGGCCATGAACGCGTTGCTGTCGGCTATGATCCCGGCAAAGGATATAGCCTGCTCCGGCAGCCGGATCCCCAGAAGGCACAGCGCTGTCATGATCATATATGTGTCAAAGGGAACGGATTTTATCAGGGTTTTGGCGATCCGCACCACCGGCAGGCCTTTTCCCTCACCTTTAGCCATAGCCGCGCCGCTGTAGGCTCCGCCAAGGCAGATCACCGCGTTGCCCGTGTCGAACAGGCTGGTGATCACCACGCCGGAGGGGCCCAGGAAGCTCTGCACAAAGGGCAGGGTAAAGTTTCCGATGTTGTACCCTGACAGATTCAGGATCTCGAAAGCCTTTTTCTCTCTGGAAGCCTTCGCGTTCATGAGGAAACCGGCTCCCATATAGATCAGGCCCCCCACCAGCCCCAGAAGGCACAGCACCAACATGGAGAGATCAATCTCCTTGCCGGCAAAGCTAACGATGATGGCGGCCGGAAGGGTAATCTTCAAAACGATTTTGGAGAGTACATGAAAATCTTCCGGCTTAAAAAAGCCTGCCCGCCTCAGACTGTAGCCCATAAAAATGATTCCGATGAAATACGCCGCTCTGGATAATACCGCTGTCATTCCCATTTTTCAATTCCTCCCTCTTCCGACATGTTATACCATGGTTCGGGGAAGATTTCAAGACATTCTCAGAGCTGACCTGGGACATATTTTCACACAGCTTTCGCACCTTACACAGACATCATGGTTAATCTCCAGCTTTCTCTCCTTTGTTCTGACATTAATGGCTTTCATGGGACAGGTCCTGCCGCACTTTCCGCAATACACACAAGCGCCGCTGTCGTGTTGTACAGTTCCCCGCTTCTCCACCAGTTTTCTTATGAATCTGTTTTTTCCTATGATCTCCCTCATCATTACCGCTCCTCCTGACAATGGTATTATTTAGTACATTAGTACTAATTTGACATTCTAGCACACTCGTGCTAAAATGTCAATACAGGCAGAGTCCCCTGGAGGCTTGCCTTCACCATAGTAAAATAGCTACTGTTCACAGCGGCTGGAAAAAATGTAGGAGCGAAAAGCATATGGTTTCTAATATGAAACAGACCATTTTGGACACGGCCCGGCGTCTATTTACGGAAAACGGATTTCACAACACTTCCATGCGGCATATCGCCGCCGCGCTGAACATCAGCGTGGGAAACCTGACTTATCATTACAAAAAGAAAGAAGAACTGATCGAAGCAATCATTCTTCAGGAACACGAAAAATATGAACGGATCCCTTCCCCAAAAACCCTTGGTGAGCTGAATCAGTTTTTTTTGGATGCCATCAATCAGAAAAACAGTCGTCCGTATTATTTTAAGCATTATGTGGAGTTATCGCAGATTTGCCCGAATATTTATGAAATGCAGGTCCAGGTATTGAGGGATCTCCATGACGCGTTAGGGGAGGCCTTCCATGACTTCGCGGAAAATGGGCTGCTGAAAAAGGAATTCTCCCGGCAATATCAGGGGATCATAAGCGTCATAATGACCTTTATGATCCACGGCCTCCCGGATTTTTATCAGGCCCGGGAGGGGGATGAGGCGGCTCTGACGTTACATGGCTTTTGGAGCCTGCTCATTCCCTGCATGACGGACAAGGGGAGGGAAGAATTTGAGGCCTTGAAGCTTTCCCTGCCTCTTTTCCCGCCTCCCGGTTCTACCTGGGCCAGCCGGTGAAAGCTTCCCTGCCGGCCCTGAAGTCAAGATTTTTCTTCACATGGTCTATGAACCTGGTCACCGCCGGACTGAACATCTGCCGCTTTCTCCAGGCCAGGACGCTGCTGGCGGAAAGATCCGGGTACAGGGGCCTGGAGATTATTTTTTCTTTATCCCAGAAAGGCAGAGAACCCTCCACGGCCATGGCGTATGTCAACCCGCTCTGGACCATGACAGCGGCGTTGGTGGTAAAATTGTTTGTAAACAGCACCCGAAGTTTTGAAAAGGAGTCGCCGAACCAGCTGGCCAGCTCGTTCTGGACATTTGTCCGGCGGGGGAGGCTTAAGGGCCGACCCTCCAGATCCTTTGCCGATACGGCCTCCTTCTCTGCCAGGGGATCGCCGGGTCTCATGAGAACCACCCATCTCTCCTTCTGGTGAAGCCGGATAAAGTCGAATTTCTCCATGTCTATGGGTTCCAGCAGGATCCCCACATCAACCAGTCCCTTCTCCATCTGCTCCTTCACCAGGTCCGCGTTGGCCGTAAACAGGTCAAAGGTGACCAGGGGATATTTTTCGCTGAACGCGCCGATCAGGTCCGGCAGGATCCAGACCGCCGCCAGCTCTCCGCTGCCTATGACGATCTTCCCGTCCACCAGCTCCTCCTGCTCTGTCAGCTCTTCTTCGGTCTTCTGAACCAGGGACAATATCTCCTCGGCCCTCCGCCTTAAGAGCATCCCCTCTCTGGTGAGGGTGATCTTTCTGGCCCCTCTCTCAAAGAGCTTCACCCCGATCTCCTCCTCCAGCCCGGACAGCTGGCGGCTTAAGGTGGGCTGAGTGATGTGGAGAACCTCTGCCGCCCGGTTGATTCCCTCCTCCCGGACTACTGTGAGAAAGTACTTGAGAACTCGGATTTCCATGGTTTTTGCCTCCCCCATAATTTTCTTTTAATTCTATTGTATATGGGGTTTCAAAACAATACAAGCACTATCATATATCCTGGTGAAACCGCGGCCGCAAAATGGTTGCTGGTCAGCATGTCCTTTCACTCCCGTTCTGTCTCAGGTCCCCGCCCGGCTTCCTCCACCCGCCCAATACACACACCGCATCCGGTACACCACCCCGCCATGGACGCTTAAGGGCACCAGCGCGCCATCCTCCTTGAGCGGATCCACGCACACATACTCTTCTCCATCACTCCCCACGATCAGCACCCAATGAGCCGCGCCATCTCCGCCCACCTTCACCTTGACGATCGGATACTTTCCTTCATCCAAAAGCGCCTCGATCTGTTTCCCATCAACGGAACCAGCCACTAAAACCCCCACCTCTGGCATGATCCCCCCGATCCGATCCCAGACGATATCTCCCTGTTCATTGTAGACCTGACCTTCGCTGAAAATCCGGTTCAGTTCCCCGGCGCTTATGACCTTGCCCGTATCTGCCGTTGTGCCGCCTATACCCGAGGCTGCTTGTGTGGACAGCGCCGAGGCCACGCAGCTGGTCAGGCAGCCAGAACCCCTCATCCGGTAAACAGAGCTCCCCAGCTTATCCTCAGCCCACCGCTGGTCCTTCTGGCAATAGGTCTCCACGATCCCCACGGGATGCTCTCTCTCCGGTCGGATCGCCACCCCCTCATCCGCCCCATGCCGTCTCCACCAGAGCAGCCCCGCTAACACTCCGCACAGGAGTATAACAGCCAGCAGAACCAGAACAGCAGGCTTAACAACCGGCCTTGCCCAGGCCTTCCCGCCCGCGCTCTCTTTCCGCCTGTCTTTATTCTCCATATCCATACCTCCTCCCACACCTTAGCCCCAAGCTCAATGTCACGTCACATCAAAAGCAGTTCCATTTTAATGGACAAAAAACGGAAAGTCAATACAGCCCGCGGCTGCTTAAAAAATGGCAAAAATCGGATTGACAAAAATATAACATTATGGTACTCTGGTCTTATGACTGACCAGTCAGTCATATCTGGTCACCAGTGAACCGCCGCACCCAATTGGAGAGGAGGACCCCCATGGAAGAATCAGAGAAATACCGGCAGATTCTGGAAGCCGCCATTGATCTCTTTTCACAAAGAGGCTTTGAGAGCACTTCCGTACAGGATATCGCCCAGACCGCGGGCATAGCCAAGGGAACCATATACCTGTATTTCAAATCAAAAGAAGACCTGATAAAGCAAGTGTACGAATACTGCTATGAGATGGACATCCAGGCATGCGAGGAAGGCGTGGAAGCAGAGAAAAACGCCGCGGACAAGCTGTGCCGCCGCATGGACAACATCATCGACTACCTTCTCGGCCACCCCAGGGAGGCCAGGATCGAGCAGATGTACAAAGTCTTCTCTTCCGGCCAGGAGTCCTTTACCTGCTATCAGGAGGAGATGTATCAGGCCATTGAAAAAGTCATAACAGATGGCTCCAGAAAAGGAGAGCTAAGGGACCTTCCCGTCTCTCTCCTGTCCCGGATCTACTACGGGATCACACTGGGGCTGTATCACGGCTTTCAGCAGGAACCTGATCTGTGGAAAAGCCAGGACATCAAAAGACAATGTCACCAGCTGATCCTCGACAGTTTCGCGCCAGAGCAGAAGTAACGCCGCTATGGCCTGGCGGCCGGATAAGAAAGGAGAAAAGATGAAGAAGAAACATTTGGCAATTCTGCTTGCCGCATCCATGGTTACCTCCATGACCGCCTGCGGACAGAAGGCGGAGGAGACCGCCACCACAGCAGCGCCGTCCACAGAAGCGGCAACAGAGGCACCCACCACAGAGACTCCTGCCGAAACACCGTCTCAGGAGAATGAAGGCACCTATACTGCCGGCACCTACACAGGAACCACCACTGGCATGAACGGAGAACTGGCGGTGGAAGTAACCTTTGACGAGGACAGTATCACGGACGTGGCGGTAAAAGACCATGTGGAGACCTACGGAATCGGCTACGGTATGGCTACCACTCCCGTGGAGGTAATGCCGGGGAAAATCGTGGAAGCCCAGAGCGTAAACGTGGATTCCATCACCGGGGCAACCATCACATGTATGGCCATCAAGCGGGCCGTGTCTGACTGCGTCCAGCAGGCCGGAGGCGACCCCAAAGCCATGGCCGAGGTTCATGACTCCTTTGATTATGAGGAGAACATGGAAGCTGACGTAGTGGTCGTAGGCGGCGGAGCCGCGGGACTGTCCGCGGCAATCACGGCGGCAGAGGCAGGCGCTGACGTTTTGCTCATCGAAAAGCAGGGGATTACCGGAGGCTCCACCACCCGGAGCGGAGGAAAAGTGCTGGCGGCGGGAACTCCATGGCAGACAAAGCAGGAGTTCGAGGATTCGTCCCAGGAGATGTACGACTATCTGATGAGCTTCAGCAAAGGTCTTATTGACGAAGAGCTGTTAAGAGACTTCTGCGATAATTCCGCCGACAATCTGGCCTGGCTGGAGGAAGTGGGCATGAAGGTCAAAGACGTAGAGCCTATCCACTCCTCCCTGACCCCCTGGAGAGTACATAATTCCGAAGGCGGCGGCGGTCAGACCAGCGGCCACGGCGGCCAGATTACCGTTCCCCTGACAGAAAGAGCAGAAGAGCTGGGCGTGCGGTTTGTGTACAATACCAGCGGAAAAGAACTGATCACCAGTGAAGACGGTTCCGTAACCGGAGTCAAAGCTGAGACGGCAGACGGAAAACAGCTAACCGTAAACGGCAAAGCGGTAATACTGGCCACCGGAGGCTACGCCAGCAGCGAAGAGCTGATGTCCCGGTATCAGGAATTCCTGCCCTCCAACAAGAACACCACCGTGCCCGCCGGCAACATCGGCGAGGGACTTCTCATGGCAGAAGCCATTGGCGCCAAAAACTTTGAGAGCGACGGACTGCAATTGGTATACGTCAGCTACACCTGCGGCGTCGGGATCAACGAAGAATCAGGACTGATTGTCAGTGCCGCCGGAGAGCGGGTGGTCAATGAGTGGACCTACCAGTCCCATGTAGCCGAAGCCCTGGCCCAGGCCAAGAGCCCCATGGGCTACTACATTGCCACTGACAATGACCCCAACCCCACGGTACAGTACGGCATCACCCTGGACTCCACCGTAAAAGCGGCCACTGTAGAAGAACTGGCCCAGCAGCTTTCCATGGACCCGGCTGTCTTAAAAGCCACGGTGGACCGTTACAATGAGCTGTGCGCCAAGGGCGAAGACGAAGATTTCGGAAAACCCGCGGAATACATGATTCCCGTAGAAGGCGATTCTTACTACGCCATCGCCATGAACCCCGGCTCCTCCGTCACCTTCGGGGGCCTGGGAATCAATGAGAACTCTCAGGTTCTGGATACCCAGGACCAGCCTATTAAAGGACTGTACGCGGCCGGGGAAGTGGCCTTTACCGGACTGTTCGGCACCGAGTATCCCTGCTGCGGCATGGCCATCGGCTCTGCCGTGTATTTTGGAAGAATCGCGGGAACCAACGCGGCGGCTGAAGAATAAAAAACAGCGTTACAACGTATTTGCGGCTGAAAACCTGAAATTCGGTTTTCAGCCGCTTGTAACATTCTGGTTACTGTTCAGGTAGGTCTGCGCGCTTGCCGCGCTGACCGTGTGATAAACTGGGCCAGAGAGCAAAAATCCCATCGCCGCAGGCGATTTTCATGGATTTTTGCCAGTTGCTGTGAACGTATGTGAACAGTAACACATTCTGAAAAGGGAAAAAGCAGTCAATGGAGGAAGCGGCTTGAATTAATGTAGCTGTAATGCTATAATACACACATTATAAGGAGGCACAGAGAAATGAAGAAAAAGATATATTTGGCATTATTGTCAGGATTTTTAGGGTTGTCATCAGCTATGACCGTATCCGCCAGTCCCCGGACAATGCCCGACGGCACGGTATTTGATTCCGAATACTACGCACAGACTAACCCCGATGTGGCGGCGGCATGGGGAACAGACGAAAACGCCCTGTATCAACATTATCTTACCTGCGGAAAAGCGGAAGGACGGAAACCGTATTCCGACAGCGACGCAAATGCCGTTCCGCAGATCCAATCACGGGTCAACCGTCTGACAACAGACCTGCTCGTATTTCCAGCAGAAACAACAGAAAAAAACAACCTGCTTGTTCCCGTTGTTTTGGACTCGACAGACGGACAATATCTGTGCCATACAAATGTGGTTACCAGAACAGAATTTGGTACAGACGGCAGCAGAAAAGATTATTCAAACGACCCTATTTACCTGGCAGTACGTGATTACATTATAGAGTGGCTGACAAATAACGGAGATAACCCAAACAACAGAAGTATAGACATCCCCATAAGATTTATACCCCGCAGTCTTGATGATGTCTTCTATTTTATTAACCTGGCAGAAAACCTGGAGATTGATTTACATAAATCTGAGATAGGTAAAAATAAAATTTTTTTTATGGGAACAAATCCCGCGGATGGAAAAGGACATTTTGATCCCTTTGGATATGAAGAACTGATTTTCTGCAGCATCTATTATGGAGAGACAGCAGCAGATCTGTATGAAAAAAACATAAAAGAAGAAATTCCCATCAACCCCACAACAGGTCTTCCGGCAAAGGTTGGGGATTCATGGACATTAGAAGATGGTTCCATATATGTAATCTATTAAAACAGGGAAGACGGCTGCCACCAGCCGTCTTTTTCTCTGTCTTATCCGTACATACGATTTCCCCACTCTCTACCTGGCCAATGTATACCCCCGCCCATTCACGTTCACCACCGGGGCAGCCACGATAAAAGCGCTGGGGTCGATGGACAACGCCTTATCCCGAAACGCGGAATACTGTTTCCCGTGAACCACGCTGAATATGGCCTTCTGGCTCGTCTTTTCATAGCCGGTCTCGATATTCAGAAACGTCATGCCGCTGTCCAAATCATTCAAAACCGCCTGACAGATCTCCTCATAGCGGGGAGAAATAATGATCAGCTCGATCTTCTGTTCCCCAGAGAGAAGGGTCTTGTTGACCATGGCTGATGTGAGGACGATGACCACGATGCCGTAGAGGATGCCGTCCCAACCGCCCCGCAGGATCTGGACTCCCAGAATCAGAATATCAAACCCCATCATGGAATTCCCCACAGGAATGCCTTTGAGCTTCTGTAAAATACAGGGCGGGATATCCATGCCTCCCGTAGAGCCGCCCGCCCGGATCACCAGGCCGATTCCCCCGCCCATGAGCACTCCCGCGAACACCGCGGAAAGGAGCGTATCCCCGGCAAACCAGGTTCCCACAGGAAGTTTCTCAAACAGCCCCAGAATAATGGGATAAATAATCGTAGAAAACAGGGACGTCATGGCAAACTGCTTTCCCAGAAACACAAACCCCAGCAAAAACAGGGACACATTTACAAACGCCGTGATCACCGAGATCGGTGCCGGTATCCAGGACTGAACCGCCAGGGCAATCCCCGTAGAACCTCCCAGCATAAATCCGTTGGGAACCACAAACGCGCACACGGCAAAAGCCAGAAGCGCATTTCCTGCTACAATGTAAAACATGGTCTCTAATTTCTTCATACGGTCCTCCATTCCCGGCACAAACCCTGCCGTCTTTTTATTAACTGCTTTTATTATAAGCAAAGGAGAACCAAAGATTGTTGCATATATAACAATTCCCTTTTAATTTGCGGTATTTTTCTCCACTCTCTCAATCACGCAGCTATGGGGCTTATGTGATTTATTCTTGTCATAGTTTATTCCCACAAGCAAGATTTCACCGCCATACTCCTCAAGGGCCATCACCGTTCTTCTGCCCCTCCACCACCGCTTCCAGAGCCTGGCGGTCAAGAACCCTCAAAAACCCGTATCCCCTGTCCACCAACCCCTGCTCCTGAAATCTCTTAAGAACCTGAGTCACCGTAGACCGGTTCAGACCCAGCGAGACAGACAGATCCTCGTGAGTGTAGGGCAGCACCCCTCCCTCTGTCCCCATGTCCTCAGAATCTGGAACCGTCCGATTCAGGATATAGCTGGCCACCTTGCCGTACCGGTCCAACAGACACTGCTCCTCCATGCGCTCCACCAGATAATCCATGGTAACAGAACACAGCTGGAGGAAATGAAGGGCCAGCCCCGGCATGGTACCGAAATACAAAACAACATCCGCCATTCGAAAAGAGATCAGGGTCACCTGGTTCACCGCCTGGACACAGGTAGGACGGGTACCGCGCTCCACAAAAGCCGACTCCCCAAATATCCGTCCCGCTCCCACCACGTCCAGAGTCACCTCCCGGCCCGAATAAAGATTTTCAAAAATCCGCACCCGCCCCTTTAAGATATAGTACACCCGGTCCGCCGGATCCCCTTTCAGATAGACCACACCTCCCGGCTGGACCGTAACCATTACCCCCACCTTCCGAAGCAGCGCCTCCTCCTCCGGCGTAAATATCCTTCCCTTCATAATCCTCCTGTTTTGCCCCTTAAAAATAGTTATTGATAGGGGAAACGGCACCCTACTGTGTATATGGGGATCCTTCTGATCTTTTTGCCTGTGCCTCCCCGTGTGATCTCAGCCACATAGGCCTCATGAATCAATTCTTTTTCCAAATACAGATCCAATGATTTGTGTTTATCAGAATTGTTTGATTTTACCTCAATTCCATACCTTTTATCATCCTTGTCCACCAACATAAAATCCAGCTCATAATTGCCATACACCGAACAGCACGGCTTATCCCCTTTTAATTTGTCCTCTCTGTACAGCCTGTACAGTTCCGAATACACAAAGTTCTCCGCTATAATCCCCTCAACGGCGCGGTTCTGTATGGGAGTTAAGGCCGCAAGATAATTCGCGATACCACAATCCATAAAATAAAACCTTCTCTCGCTCAGCAAATCCGTCGCCTTCCCCTGATTATACCAATCACAGCTTCCCAATATTCCGGAAAACTTCAACCAGGATATCGCGTCATTGACCTCTTTCCTGCTTACATGCTCGTTGGTGTCCTCCCTGATAAACTCTGTGATATCTCTGATATCCCTGGCTGAGGTCCCTCTCTTCTCTTTTGTCATGGATATAAAAGCAGCCTTATATACATTCTCAAAAACCACAGCGCATTTGGTATCGCGGAAATAGGAGGCTGATTCTTCCGTAAATCTTTCTATAATAGATTTGATCACTTCCCGGCAGCTGTCCATGTCACTGGTCTTTCTGTAAGTGCTGACCACTGCCGGATACCCTCCGATCTTCCTGTAGATCCTGTAGATTCGCGCCAATGCCCCATACTCCTCATCCGCGGACTTTCCGGAAAGATCGATCTTCATCAGAAGCCCCTCCAGATCATAAGCCCTGCTGAATTCCCGAAAGGACAACGGCAGCATTTCTATTTCATACATATTTCCAGCAGGTTTAAAATATCTGGCATTTAGTATCTTTCCTAAATAACTTCCTGTCACTGCTATATGACATTTTAACTCTCTCTGCAACGCCCTTATGCTGTTGTATATTTTGGAACTTTCCTGTATTTCATCTATAATCAGTATGGTTCTTTGGGAGTTGTCAAATTCAGAATTCCCGATTTTCCTGCAGTAATCAATCAAACCGAAGTACAGAGAAGTATTCTCAACAGAACGTTCCAATTCTTCCAGCTGTTTCTGATCAGCCAAATTCACATATATAATCTGCTCATAATGTTTATAAGCAAACTTCAGAATCTCCGTGGTCTTCCCCGTCTGTCTGGCTCCGGTGACATACAGAACATAACCGCTCCAATGCGCCAGCCATTTTTCCAGTTTCCTCTGAACATCTCTTTCCAACGGATTTTCTCCGCATATCCGGTCATAGATCCCTGTATTGATATCCGCGATATAGCGGACCGGAAGCTCTTCGTCTCCCCAGACGATTTCTCCCGATTCGTCTAATGTCAGATTATCGATCAGAGCGATATTTCGCAGTACATCATAGTAATGTCTGTATTCATGATCGATCACGAATCCTACGGTTTTACCCTGGCTGTCTTTTACTCTGTGGGTTGCTGTTATATTCATATTATGTCTTAAGACCTTCCTTTCCAGCGTCGTAGGTTTTATGGCAGCCACAGCCGGACCTGGGGGAACTGTCCCTCACGATGTCCCTCACAATGTCCCTGACGATGACCCTCACAAGGATATTGTAAACCTGTTTTCTCTCCTGATTGACTTCGTTATATTGTATCAATCACAGGACTCCCCCACTTATCTTATCGTAAAACGCTACAGCGCCAATAATCTCTTCTTCGGTCGGATGACCTTTGGCAATACCGCCGACCAATTTGAACGGGCCATAGGTATCATAGCCCTTGCAGCCATAATTTCCTACCACCTCCGCTCCATTTGATTCAAGAGTTCTGGTAATGCTCTTCACATACCCACTGCTTGGATTCCCGCAGGTATAGAGAAGAAACACTCGATTGCCTGACGAAATTTTTGCGGCAAATTTCTCCATACGCTTGTAGAACTTTCCAAAAGCAATCCCCGCGGCAAGGCCGATCATATCATAGCCCGACAGGTCTATGGATCGCGCGTTTTCAATGCTGAAAGTTTCTACGTTATATTTTGCCGCAATGGCATCCACAAGCCTTTTTGTGTTTCCATGATGGGTGGATTCATAAATGATGATAGATTTCATAAAAACGCTCCTCCTGTCTAAAACTCATATTTGGTTCCATGTGAAAATAACAACCCGTCTGTTAATTCCACACATAAAATTATAGTGTTTTCATCATCAAAATTATTATGTCCATTATCAATCCATTGAGCAAAGACATTTTTCAGTTTCTCCGCGATCAAATGATTTTCCTCTCTCCCAAAATAACCTAAATTGACGCCCTTTCCATGTGCTGTAAACCAATCACCGGCTATCGCGACAGCGGGATTATTTTCAATATGTTTCATTTTATTTGAAAGAGCATATGTAATGATATAAAACGCGCCATTCTCATAATAGGCATTTACATACCGCACGTAAGGCACTTCCTTTTCTACGGTTGCCAATGCGATAACTGTATCTTTTCCAAAACGTTCAATCATTATTTTTTCGGCTTCTGAACTTATTTTTTTCATAGGGTTATCACCTTTAAACACCAATTTATATATTTGATTATAAAATATTTGCCTGCTGCCCGCAATGTACATTTCCGAAAAGGGAGTAAATTAATATTCGCTCAAAAGCCTCCCCATCTCCGAATCCGCCTCCACCGTCAGCACTCCATCCTCATCATTCGAGGAAACCAGGAAGAATCGAAAAATGTCCTGAGTCTGTTCCATCTCTCCGGTATCCGGATTCCGTTCCCACACCGTCTCACGGCAGATTTCCACCGCTTCCCCAGCCTCAATCTTCCTGTCCCCGGCGGCCCCGCTAAGACAACGTCTTACGACTTCCGGGTCCGTCTCTGTCAGGAAGACACTATGCTCCTCCCGGATCTTCACCGGCTCCCCTTCCAGATACTGATAGGTCTTAAAGTAATGACGCATAGCCCCACCTCTCTCCATGCCGTAGATCAGCTGATCCTCCTGGTCAAAACTGGCCAGAGGTATCTCATTTAGTCTGGCGTCGTGGTCAAACCGCTCCGTCTCCGGGTTCCACACCAGATAAATCCATTCCAGCAGGTAATTTCCATTGGCTGTGTCAAAAAGACGGATATCCTTATACCCATCGAAATTCAAATCCTCCAGCTCCAGGCCCATGTATTCCTCCTGGTCAGACCACACAGCAGTCTCCCCGAACAGTGACAGCTCCGGCACAGAGATGACCTGCAGAGTCTTTTCCTCCTGCCGCACGGTGACAGACCTGATCTGGTAACAGGAATTTTCCTCATTGAATCTCGCTTCCACGTCAAAAGAAAACTCCGGCATGTCCTCCCTAAGTCTCCCTCGAACTGTGGTGGTAAAGTAATAGCCATCCCTGTGGGATAAAGCCTCATCCTCCTGCTGACTTTCATAAGACGGCATGGACGGCTCCAGAGACGACACTCGAAAACCAAACAAAATCAGAAATATGACAATCCACACATTCCCCATCCTAAATCCCCTTCCAATTCAATTTTTTCCCAAAAATCAGCCCCGCCGGAATTTTCCGCCAACTCCTTGCTGTCACTCCGCCGCGGCCTTTGCCATGGTGCCCAAAAACCGCCGATACACGTAAAAGGACACCGCCACCGTACAGACGTCCGCCACGATCTGGGTACAGACGATACCATACATTCCAAACGCCAGATTAAACATAAACAGCATGGGAATATTAAACACAGCCCACCGCACAACTGCCAGAAACAGGGCTTTCCCGCCCTTTCCCACTGCCTGAAACAAATTGACCAGATGGAAACACATAAACATAAAAGGCGTGGCCAGGCAGCGAATCCTCAGAAAATTGGCTCCGATCACAACCGTCTGGGGATCATTGATAAAAAAGCGGAGTATTTGCCTGGCAAAAATCTCATACATGACAATACTGGCCGCCCCGATCATCAGCCCCACTATCCTGGAAAAGCTGACCACCTGCTTCATGCGCCCATGATTCCCGGAAGAGTAATTGTAGGCAGCAATGGGTATCATGGCCTGACAGAGTCCGATCCCCACATTGAGAGGCAGCCGCTCTGCCTTCAGCACGATTCCCACAGCCGCCAGGGGAATGTCCCCGTAACCGGCAGCCAGCTTGTCGATGACCACATAAGCCAGGTCAAACAAAAGTGTGGCCAGAGCCGCCGGAATCCCTACAGAAAATATAGAGACAATCTCTTTCCTCCCCGGTACGCCCGCGGCCGGAGAGAGAGTGAGAACCGTCCCGCCCTTCATCTTTTTGAGAACCGCCAGATAATAGACGCACACGATGATATTGGAACACATGGTGGCGATTCCTGCCGCCGCCGTCTCCATCCCGGAGGGAAACAGCACAAACATAAAAAGCGGGTCCAGAAAAATATTGATGACCCCGCCCATGGAAACCCCAAAACCCGCCTGCTTCGCGCAGCTTACAGACCGAAGCAGATTGGACAGCGTCACAGACATAACCGTAGGCAGCGCCCCCAGGACGATAACGCAGAAAGCATACTGCCTGGCATATACATGAGTATCCCCGCTGGCTCCCAAAATCCCCAGAAGAGGGTCCATAAAGACAGCCACCCCCGCGGAGAACAGCACAGACAACCCTATGGACAGATAAAAGCTGAAAGAAGAAACCTTTCCGGCCTCCCCCTCCTTTCCCGCCCCCAACAGCCGGGAGATCAGGGTTCCCCCGCCCACCCCCGCCAGGCCCGCGATGGAGATACAGATGTTGTATACCGGCAAAATCAGAGAAGCTCCCGCCACCATCAGCGGATTATTGGTTCTTCCGATATAAAAAGTATCTGCCAGACTGTAGATCAGCACAACCAGCTGGCCGATGATGGTGGGAACCGCCAAAGTGGCCAGAGCCTTTGGAACAGGCATCACCTCGAAGACTTCCTTATTGACATTTTCCTTCACAGCGTTTTCCTCCTGATGAGCTTATCCTTTGATCATGCAGGAGGTTCCCATCCCGGACAGCACCGCACATGAGTCATTGCCTCACAGCGCCTTCGGCCATTGCCTTCACGGGAATAAACCTCCCCACCTGCTGCCTATTCTACCACAATCTGTACAGACCTGACAATAAAAACGGAAGCCGCTACAGCTCTGACATTTTAAAAAGACACGGACTTATTGGCACTTCCATATCCATTAATTTCTGAAAAATGCCAATCAAGCAGGGGAGGCCCTTTCCCCTTCTCGCCGTACCGGGGCGGGGCCGCTTTAGCGGATAAAAAAGCAGAGAAACAAATCCGAATCATCCGTTATTTCCCTGCTTTATGGCTACAATATAAAATTTTTATTTTGCTTTGCTGCCCTACACTGTCTGAAGTCCCGCAAGCTGTTCCACTTCCGCGACACTAAGACCTGAATCTTCCGCGATCTCCTCGATTGTCAATTTCCCTCGTTTCAGCATTCTAAGCGCGGTATTCCTCTTTGTTTCATTTACTGCTTCGTTTTTTAGTCTCCTTGCACTTGTTTCAATCAACTTGCCTCTCATCATATCACCTACGCCTTTCCGCACATTTTTATACTTCCGCGCGATTTCATGAATCACATCGCCGGATAAATCAATAATCGTCCGTTTGTCAAAGGCCCCAATCACTCCCTGCCGCTCCAATTTGTCAAGCCTTTCTAAAATTTCCTGATACTCTGCCTTCAATTCCGCCAGTTTCTGCTCGTTACTATTATACTCTGGCAAATCCTTCTCATGTGAAAAAATATAAAACGGAATCAGCATCAGCAGACCTTTTTCAAAAATATCATCCAGTGAATATGTCTGTACCTTCATAATCGGCACGTCATACTGAACCGTTCCTCCCGGTGTGACAAGCACATATTTCATTTTGTCCGGTGTTTTTTTGTAAGTCCGAAGGTACAGAACCGCTGTATTGGGAAATGTCACCGTCAGTGTTTCCTCTGTAACCTCTCCCTCATCAAGGGCTATCTGCGCGTCATATTCAAAAAGCCTTATGGTGATTTTACCATCCGGCAGACTGCTCTCACACTCAACATGGTATTTCTTCGGTGTTTTTCCGAAAACCGTAAAATTCGTGTCCGTAATCCGTTCTTTATCTGCCTCGTCCTGCTGATCTAAAAAATGTTCGTTGGGGAAAAAACGGATTTCTTCCTCTCCTGTATATGTTTCCCCGAAAATCTCATTGATTACAGGGATAATCAGTTTCCGGCAGTCATTCAGGATTGTCCGGAACGCCCCGTCATATACATTTGCCATATCTTATTTCCTTCCTGTTTGTATCTTTATCATATCATTTTTTTATATCAAATTCAATTCAAATCTCAATGGAATAAGATACTTATCTAGCCGCAAGCTCCGAAATTCCCCCATAAACAGTCCCATCCTCCCCGCCAACAGCGAGAAGCAGCATTTTCGTTCCCCCGCTTAAAGGTTCCCCTAAAATCCCGGCTTTCGTTCCGTCGGGATTCTGATACCCCCGCTCCGCTGTCCCGTAGAACACCCACACAGGGGCCAGTTTTCCCTTTTGGCCCTCTGTCCGCGGTACATCACCATTCCCTTCATCATACTTCAGGCAATAAGCCAGGTCCACATCCGTAACCGCAACATAGACATGAGGCTTTTTTCCCGAGCCGCTGTCCCCAGGCCCCTCAGTCAGAACCGGGCCCAAATCAGGTTCCAGCCTTGCCTCCGCCGCCGGTTTTGCCTCTGAGTCCCAGTCCACTTTCAGCGTCCTCATACACTGCTCAAATATCCCGCTGGCAGAAGAAAACGAAATTAAGGAATCCGCGTATTCCGGGGAGTCCATAATCTTTTCCCGTCCGATATTTTTCACGGTCAGCAAAGTTCCGTCTTCTCTGTACAAAAACTCCACATACCGGCAGTCCGGCTCCAAAGCCCCTGTTCCCAGCCCGCTGTTCACAAGGGGCATATGGCCGATCTTCCGTCCATAGTACAGCCGGACCCCATACTGTCCCGACAGAGTCCAGGAATAATTTTCACTGACAGAAAGCTGTCTCCACCTGGCCCTTTCCAGACAAAAGTCTTCCAGACCCATCTTTTTAAGCAGCTGTTCCGCCTTGTTCTCCAGCACGGCCTGAACCTGTGCCATCTCCGCCTCTGTCATAGGACAGGCCGACAGATCGTCAGGATCCCCCGCACCGCCGATTCCGTCAGAGACATCGGTGGCGGTAAGCCATACCACAGGCGTCGTCTGACCGTCCCCCGCCCTTAAGTCCAGGGAGTACGCCAAATCCGCGGCCGACAGGTATATGACGGAATTGCCCTCAGAATTGTCCTCAGAATTCCCCGGATCACCGCTTGCCATAGCGTTCTGAACATCGCCGGTCCACCGTGCGAGTCCCAGCTCCTCCCCTAAAACTTTGCTGATCTGACTCAGCTCCTGATCCGTGTAGGGAGAATACTCTACATCTTTCAGGCAGACCCTGTCCACCTCCGGCACTCCCACCTCCACGTCAGCCGTTACGGTCACATCCTCCCCTTTAACGCTTACCCTGTATCTCTCCGGCACTTCCGCCTGCTCTCTAATAAGCCCTTTCTCTTGGCCTTCCTGTTCCTCCCCCTCCTGTTTCCCTGTCTCCGATCCCTGTCCTTCCCCAGTCTCTTTTTCCTCCAGACTTTCCTGATGACTTTCTGTCTTCTCCGACACAATGGGGACGTCCGTCTGCCTCACACATCCGGCCAGAACCACCATACCGCCAAAAACCACAGCCGCCGCCATGGCCCTTTTTTCTTTTTTACCTTCTTGTCTCTTCATCATTTCCATCCCTCCTGAAAAACGCTCCAAACACCACCAACACTTCCGTCCCCTCACCCGGGCGGCTTTCGATCTTCATCTTCCCGCCGTGGGCTTTTACGATCCGATCCGCCAGCGCCAGCCCCAGCCCGGAGCCCTGCTGCCTGCGGCTTCTGGATTTGTCCACCATATAAAATGCTTTCGTCACATGGGGAAGATCCTCAGGCGGAATCCCTCTGCCGTTGTCCCGGACACAGACCAGCCGCCGCTCCCGGTCCAGTATCACCTGAATCTGTCCGCCGTCCTCCACGGCCTTCAGGCTGTTGGAAACCAGATTGTCAAAAAGACTGGTTAAAAGCAGCTGATCCCCCCGGACGGACATGTTCCATTTTTCCTGGTCTTCAGGCTCCGCCCCGCCCCGTATTTTCCCGCCGTCTCTTCTCAGTATCTGAAAATCAATGTTCCTTTCACTGAGTTTTTCCTCCTTCTCCTGGTAAACACGCCGTATCAGCTCCTCCAGATCCACGGGCTGGTTTTCGATCTCCTGGTTCTCATAGAGGCCGATGAGCTGCAAAAGCTTACCCGACATCTGGTTCAGCCGCCCCGCTGAGCGGCATATAGCCTCCAAAGACTGTTCCCTCTGCCTCTCGCTCAGCCGCACATGAAGCAGGGAATCCGCATACCCCATGATATTTGTCAAAGGGGTCTTCATCTCGTGGGCCATGGCCCCCAAAAGCAATTCCAGGTCCTCAATCTGCTGCCGGATCTGGTCCGACATGCTGTTGAGGCTGTCGGAAAGGTCTCTCAGTTCATCTCTCGAAGTGAGCATTACCTTTCCGCTGAAATCTCCCTCCCTGATCTGCTCCGCCTGAACCCGCAATTTTTCCAGAGCCTTCAGAATGTGGCCTGTGACAATGGCCGCGATCCCCATGGAAACTCCAAACACGCACAGAAACACTATTAAAAAGTTTTTGGCCTGCGCTCTCCCCTCCGCCCAGGTGGAGGTTATGTCCCTCACCGACATGACCCAAAAGCCCCTGGGATAGGGAAGCTCTCTTTTCATGATCAAAAGGTAGCTTTCACCCTGTTTCTGAACCACGTAGGGAGTTTTGAGGGCCTGTGGAGCGGATATTTCATAGTCCGTCATATTCTTTATACATTCCTGGCCCTTCAGCAGAGCGTACCCCTTCTGATAACAGCGCTCAAACTGATACTTCAGATAAGCGTCCCTGGCCACCTCCCCCATGCGCTCAAACTCCTCCCGGGTCCCTGTCTGGCCGAACACTCTCTCCGCCAGCTCCAGCTTCTCCATCTCAACAGCAGCCGCCTTCTCCACACTGATATTCATGTACTGGTTCACGGCAAAGGTCCCGCAAACCGCGCACGCCCCCAACAGCACCCCCGCCACCAGTCCTGTGATCTTTGTCCTTATCCTCATGACCTTTTTCGCTCCTCCCGCACCGCCTGGTCATCCTCAAACAGGTAGCCTCCCCTGGGCACCGTGACAATGGCCTCACAGGACTTCAGCTTTTTCCTCAGCTTCGCCACATGGACGTCCACGGTCCGGGACTCCCCTAGAAAATCTTCTCCCCACACCAGATCCAGAAGGCGGTCCCGAGGCAGCATGATATTGCGGTTTTTCAGGAAAACGGTCAGCAGACGGAATTCCATGGGCTTTAAACCCACCTCCGCCTCTCCCTCCCAGACCCTTCTGCTCCCCATATCCACTTTCAGCTGCCGGAAGGTGAGGAGGGCATTTTTCTTCCCCGTCCTCCCAAGAATCTTCTCAACACGAACCAGCAGTTCCAGGATCTCGAAAGGCTTCACCATATAATCCTCAGCCCCCATCTTAAGTCCCCGCACCTTGCTGTCCACATCGCCCCTGGCCGTCAGACACAGCACAGGAATCCGGCGCTCTGTCAAGGGCCCGATGAGAGAAAACCCGTCCCTCCCCGGCAGCATCAGATCCACCAGCGCCAGATCATAATCAGAGTCTTCCCTGACACGCTTTGCCGCTTCATTTCCGTCATACACAGCCGCCGTCTCATACCCCGCCGTTTCCAGATTCATGCAGATTAAATTGGAAATATCCCTATCATCCTCAATGACCAGTATCTTATACTTCATTTTCTCACCGGCCTCCTGTTTGTTCATCCGTGTAACTCATTATAACCCAGGCCATACTCCAAAGTCTTTACCGATTTGTAAATTTATACACAAATCAAGCAGGGGAAGCCATTCCCCCACTCGCCGTGCCGGGGCGGGGCCGCGCAAACGGCCACATTTCCTTTCCGCCCCGTGTACAATCGAGTAGGGGAGGCTCTTTCCCTACTCGCCGTGCCGGGGCGGGGCCGCTTTAGCGGCCATACTCCTCTCCGCCCCGTGTACATAAAAAAGCACGGCTGAATTTTCAGGTTCAGTCGTGCTTCCTGCCGCCTGACAGGCAGCCATATTCCATATTAATCTCACGTACTCCGCAGCCTCGCGGTCAGCTCCTCAAAGGACAGAATCCCCCTGATGAACTCATAACCGCCCACATCCCAGGCCCCGCATTCCTCGTCAGTGGCTTCCCTGCCGTTGAGATAGCTTTTTCCGTAGAGCCCCATGGAGCCCATCTCATCCTCATCGGGAATCCCGTTCTGGTTTACATCATCAAAATTATAGAAATCAATCCGGGCCACGGTTTCCAGGGCATGGCTGCTGTTCTTCGTCAGGTATGTGGTATGTAAAATAGCTCCCGCATAATCCGTATTGTAATTTCTCATGCTGTTCTTTCCCGGAGCATACTCATATCCGGCGTTTCCCATGGCCCCATAGCCCCATTTGTCCATGAGCACATGAACGCTTCCGTTCTCATAAGTATACAGGCTTGTATAATAGCCTGCCAGGTCCGCCGCCAGTTCGGGAATCTGGTCCTGGTCAAAATAGATCAGATCATATTTTATCCCGCCGCTTCCCTCCAGACGGCACAGCGTGGCCGCTGCCTTATAAGCCTCCCTATAATCGGCAAACTGCCCGTTTCTTTTGCCTCCTGACATCAGCTCCCTGATTCCAGAGACAGTCAGTGCCGGTGCTTCCCGGGTTATGGCCTCGGACAGCTGGCTCTGGGAATAAAAACGCCGGTCGTAATCCTCCTCAGCCTGTTTATCAAATCCATAGTACACCGCGGCGAAGCTGGTATTGCCGTAAGTCTCGATCAGAACAAGGTCCGTAAATCCGTCGTAATTCACATCATAAAACGACACCGCATCCAGGCTGGTGAAAATCTCCCCGGACAACCCTTCAGGAACATAGCCTGGTATGTCAATGAGAACATTTCCGTTCTGAATGATCTCCATATGAAAGTCCGGGCGTCCGTTGGACGGGGCAAACGGCACAAACATAACCTTTCCGTCATACTCGCTCAGCTCCACCTCAAAGGTCTGGTCAGGGATGCTGCCGTCGCCAAAAGACGGATTCCCCCTCTCCTGTGTCGGCGCCTCCGCCGGAACCGTTTCCAAAGGCAAAACACCTTCTGTGTCCTGATTTTCCTCGGTGAGCTGGATCACGATCTCAGACGGGGCCTTCGCCTCCTCCCGGCTCTGTTCTGTCTCCTGCCCCTGGTCCTGTTTCTGTCCGCATGCAGCCATTACCCCCGCGGCAAGCAGCATTAAAATATAACTTTTCTTTTTCACGCCTGGTGAACCTCCCTTTTGTTCTTCCGCGATTTTTCGAATCGCCGCAGTCTATCTTACCACCGGCCCCAGGCAATTGCAACAGATGTAATAGTATTCCTCTCAGTTTAATGGATTTGCGGTTGCTGTTCCGGTAGGTCCGCGCACTTGCCCCGCTGACCGTATGATAAACTGGGCCAGAGAGCAAAAATCCCATGGCCGCGGGCGATTTTCATGGATTTTTGCCAGTTGCCGTGAACGCATGTGAACAGTAACGATTTGCAAACAGGCGTAGAAATGATATAATATAATTCACAAAGAGGGCTAGACGAGGGAGGTTTCCAAATGAAATCATTCAGCTATACCATCACCGACAACATGGGCCTGCATGCCCAGCCAGCTGGTTATTTGACAAAACTGGCTCAGTCCTTTCCCTGCAGGATTACTATCATACAGGGAAGCCGGAGGGCAGACGCCAAGAAGCTCTTCGGTGTCCTGGGTCTTGGCATAAAATGCCGCCAGGAGATTATCCTTGAAGCAGAGGGAGACCAGGAGGATGAAGCCGCGGCAGCTCTAAGAGAGTTTCTGGAGCGCAATCTCTGACCGGCCCAAACCGATGGCAGCCAGCATAAGATAAGGAGTTCCACCATATGAAAAATAACAGGCAAAATGAACTCCTCCGAATTCTTTCGGAGGCAGATAAGAGTATTCCGGCAGCGATTCTGGCCGGGATGCTGGGCACCAGCGAGAGGACAGTCCGTAATTATATTAAGATGTTGAACAAAAGCGGTGAGGTATCTATTGTTTCCTCCCGGGAGGGGTATCGGTTGGAGGAGGGAACTGTCACCCAAAATAACGGTATTTCTGAAAATAAAGCCCGATCCTGGCAGGTGCTGTCCGACCTGCTTACCAACAAGGATGGGATCAATGCCTTCGACGAGGCAGACCGGCTTTTTGTCAGCGCCAGTACAGTGGTAAACGGAATTATTCCCCAAATAAAAAGCATGGTCAAAGAGTATGGACTTCGCGTCGAATCCAGCAACTATCAGTTTTACCTCAAAGGGAGTGAGCGGAATAAACGCAGGCTCATCGGGTATATTGCCACCAGCGATTCCTACAGCTTCTGGAGCACGGACGAGTCCCTTCTTCAGCTGTTTCCCCAGCAGGATATCGACGGAATCATGCAGGAGCTGTATCCGATTTTTCAGAAAGCGCAGATTTACCTTAATGACTACTCCCTGAACAATCTGATGGTCCATATCCTGGTGATCCTGATCCGGCTTCAGTCCGGAGACCGCCTGGAGGAGCAAGAGAACCACGTCTCCACTGACGGACTTTTGGAATCCCTCTACGACAGGGAGGAAATTAAAGCTCTGGCTGATATGATCTCCGCCAACTTTATGGATAACCACGGAATTCTGATTCCTGAGAGAGACTATCAGCAGATTCTGATCCTCATCGCCCTGTCGGCGGAACACGAGACCGTGGATATCCGCGGTGTCATCAGCCATGAATTTATCAGCAATGTGACTTCTGTTCTATCCCTTGTGTCTGAACGGTACTGCATCCCGGAATTTGACAATGATTTTATCATGCAGTTTGTCCTTCATGTCTACTATGCCTACCAGCGGTGCGCTTACCAGATGGGGATTCCCAACCCGGTGGGACCGCAGCTGAAAAAAGATTACGCCCCAGTCTATGACATGGCGGTGTTTTTTGCCCACAATTTCGACCATATCTATCAGGTGACTTTCAATGAGGATGAAATCGCCTTTATCGCCTTTCATTTCGGTGCTTATCTGGAAAGCAGTAAACAGCACAAAGAATTTGTCACCTGCACGATTGTGGTGGAGTCTTATCACTCCTATTCGAAAAAGCTGGTCAGCGATATCAGCGAGACCTTTAAGGACCGTCTTCTGATCAGGAATGTGCTCTCCATCAGCTGTTTTCTCCAACACGCTACGGTCAGCGATCTGGTGATTACCACGCTTCCAGTGGAGAGTGATGGAAGACGCATCGTCCAGGTGAACCCTATTTTAACTAGAAAAAATATGGATGACATCCGGGAGAAACTGGACCATATTGAGGAAGAAAAAAGGCTGGAACATACCAAGACATTTTTCCAGAGCCTGTTCCACAAAGAGCTGTATTTCAGAAACCTTGTCCTTGAAGATGAGGAGGCATACATAAGATTTATGGGACAGCGGTGCATGGAGCGGGGATATATTAAGGAGGGGTTTATCCAGGATGTGGTGCTGCGGGAGTCGGTCTCCAGCACAGCGTTTACCGATGTTCTGGCCATGCCCCACGCTATCAGCCAGAACGCGGAGAGGTCATTTATCTGTGTGGTCCACAATAATATGCCCATCCCATGGGGAAGAAAAAACGTCCACTTTATTCTTCTGGTGGGAATCGCCAGGCAGGAGATGAAATACTTTACGCCTGCCTTTGACCTGGTGGTGGACCTGTTTAACTCCACGAACCGTACAATCGAACTATTAAAGACAAGTACATTTGAAGACTTCTGCAGACGGATCACCTGATTGCATCCGCGATTATGAATCCACAGCGCCGTTTCGGTAGAGAAGATGACGGGCGCTGTGGATTTTTGCCGCGTAAAACCAAGAACACTCACAGCAGGGCCGAAGCTCTGGTATGCTGTCCCCGCGCGACGCGGCAATATTATAAGCATTTTTCCGTGAAGGCGGCAATCTGTTTATATTGCCGCCTGGACGGAAAGAATTCTGTTTTATTAATCATGGATAATATCCTAAACTATGGGTATAAGAAACAAAAAACTATACAAAAAGTAGAAAGGGGAATTGGTTTATGATCAAAATTTTACTTGCATGCGGTATCGGAGCTTCCACCGGGTTTATGGCGGCCAACATGAGAAAGGCGGCAAAGGCAAAAAACCTGGATGTCACCATCCACGCGGTGAGCAAGTCCCAGGTGTCGGAATACGCGGACAAAATTGACGTGCTGCTTTTGGGACCCCACTTTTCAGCGGAGGTGCCGGAATACCAGCAGATGCTCAAAAGTCACAATGTAAAGGTAACTTCCATCGACCCAGACGATTATGCCGCCTTGGACGGCGAGAGCATTCTGGAGTCCGCCCTGGATTTTTACAATGAAGAATAGCGGCAGCTTTCAACAGCGGCCCCATCCTCTGAGACAGCGGCGTTATGATTATACTAGGAGAAAAAGTTATGATGAATAAAATTCAGGCGTGGATCGAAAAGAATCTGGTCCCCGTGGTTAACAAGATTACAAAAAATTTCTGGTTCAGCATTGTGGCTGACGCAATCCTTTACATAGTGCCATTTTCCATGGTCAGCACCATCCCGTCCCTGTGGGCGATTTTGAGGCAGTTTGTTCCGGTTTTGCCGGATATCTCCCCCATCAGCACATTTTCCTTTGGCCTCATCGGTTTGTTTGTGGCTTACATAATACCCTACAACTGCATGAACAAGATTGGCAAGAAAGACCGCGCCATGATCGCGGGATTTACCGGAATCGGCACCTTCATGATGTGCATGAACTTCGAGACCGTGGATGGCGGCTCCCTGGTAACCATGTCCAAGTTCGGCGCGGGCGGCATGTTCACCGCCATGGTGGTCGGCATTCTGGTGTCTGCTGTGTACAAGGCCATGAACAAGTTCTCCTTCTTCAGCGAGGACAGCGTGCTGCCTGATTTTATCAAGAACTGGTTTGACAATATTATCGCCATTATCTTGAGCCTGACTGTGGGGTATGTATTCACCTATGCGCTGAAGATCGATGTGTTCACCATGGTGCAGATCATCATGAAACCTGTAACCGGCTTTGCCCAGAGCGCTCCAGGCGTGGTGCTCATCGTATTTTTGCAGAACATTTTCTACTTCTTCGGTGTGTCCGGCTGGGTGTTCACTCCCGTGACGCGAAGCATCACCCAGGCAGCCATAGCGGAGAACGCCTCCCTGGTGGCAGCAGGCATGGCTCCAAAGAATATCTACGCATATGGTTTCAGCCGTTACCATCACATCGGCGGACAGGGCGCTACCTTGCCTCTTGCCCTGTACATGCTCAGGGCCAAGTCGAAAAAGTACCGCCTTCTGGGCAAGGCCACTCTGGTTCCCTCTGTGTTCAACATCAATGAACCTCTGCAGTACGGCGCGGTGGTGGGCAATCCGTTTATGCTGATTCCCACGGTTCTTATCGCTATCATCCTGCCGGGCTTCTCTTATCTCTGGTTCGCCATGGGCTGGGGCACCATAAACTATGTGAATTTTGACATGAATTTCGCGCCCAACGCGGTTTCCGCGTTCTTCATGTCCGGCGGAGATGTCCGCAATGTACTTCTGGTCTGCATCAACTTTGTCATCGCCGCCCTGATCTGGTACCCCTTCTTTAAGGCGGCGGACAAGGCGGAGCTTAAGAGAGAGGAAGAGCGGGCCGCGGCAAAGGCCGCCAAAGCGGCAGCGAAGGCCAACGCGTAACTTGCGGATTATAGGCTGTTAAAATATTGCGGAGAGAGGAATCAAGATTATGAAAGATATTAATGCTGTGGCAATCGAGGTTGTGATGAACGCGGGAGACGGACGGATGAAAATTGACGAGGCACTGGCGGCTATGGCTGCCATGGAGCTTGACAAGGCAGAGTCGCTGCTGAAGGAGGCGGAGGAACTTATTGTCAAGGCTCACAATGCCCAGACAGAAGTGATCCAGAGCCAGGTTGCCGGGGAGAACATGGAGTATTCGCTGCTGTTTATCCATGCCCAGGATACGATTATGACCGTCAACACGGAGCTTCGAATGACGAAAAAGCTGCTTCCCATTGTAAAGACGCTTATGGAGCGGCAGAAATAAATAGGAGGATAGATCATATGACAAAGACATTTCCTGAACATTTTCTGTGGGGCGGTTCTACCGCCGCCAATCAGATCGAGGGGGCCTGGGATGAAGGCGGAAGGGGACCAGCCACATCTGACTTCGCAAGGCTGATCACCAAGGAGATACGGGACACTGAGGGGCCTTTTGATGTTCACGTTCCCCACAACGCCGCCTCCAGGGAGATGGTAGAGGACATGAAGCTGCACCCGGAGAACTGGGAGCTTCCCAAGAGAAGAGGCATTGATTTTTATCATACATACAAAGAGGATATCAAGCTGTTTGCTGAGATGGGGTTTAAAGTCTTTCGGATGAGCATCTCCTGGTCCAGAATCTTCCCCAACGGCGACGATGCCGAACCCAACGAGGAGGGACTTAGCTTCTATGACAGAGTCTTTGATGAGCTGCACAAGTACGGGATTGAGCCTCTGGTGACACTGTCTCACTTTGATACTCCCCTTCATCTGGCAGAAACCTACAATGGCTTCGCGAGCCGCCACACCACAGATGCCTTCGTGCGCTATGCGGAGACAGTCATGAGGCGGTACAAGGGGAAAGTGAAATACTGGCTGACCTTCAATGAGATCAACAATGTATTGTCCAACCCCTTCACCAGCAGCGGCGTCATCATGGACGGAGCCCCGGAGCCCAACAGCCGCAACCCCTATCTGGGAAACTGGCAGCTGAAATTCCAGGCAGTCCACAACCAGTTCATCGCCAGCGCTCTGGCAGTGAAAAAGCTCCATGAGATCGACCCTGAAGCCAAGATGGGCAACATGCTGTGCCGCCTGGAAAATTACGCGGAGAGTTCCAAGCCGGAAGACCAGCTCCAGGTGATGTTTGAGGACCATTTCAACTGGTTCTTTACCGACGTGCAGGCCAACGGGGAGTATCCTTACTATATGCGGCGGTTCTTTGATGAAAATGACATCAATATTGATATGGGGCCGGATGATGAGAAGATCCTGAAAGAGGGAGCTGTGGATTTTATCACCATCAGCTACTATATGACCTACATCATGCGGTACAAAGGCTCGCCGGTTCCCCAGCCTACAGGACGCCTTGTGTCTGACATCAAAAATCCTCACCTGCCCAAGTCCGAATGGGGCTGGACCATTGACCCCATCGGTTTCCGCGTCACCTTAAACCGGATCTATGACCGGTATCACAAGCCCATCTTTATCTCAGAAAACGGCCTGGGAGCAGTGGACCATTTCGACGAGAACGGCAGAATCCAGGACGACTACCGCATTGACTACATGAAAGCCCATGTGGAGCAGATGAGGGAAGCCATCGCGGACGGAGTGGACGTGTTTGGCTACGCCTGGTGGGGGCCCATCGACCTGGTATCCTCCGGCACCTCCGAGATGACCAAGCGCTATGGCATGATCTATGTGGACCAAGATGATTACGGCAACGGGAGCAAGAAGAGGAACAAAAAGAAATCCTTTTATTATTATAAGAAACTGATCGCCTCCAATGGAGCGGATCTGGAGAATGACGTTTCATTTGACGAATAAAATTCAGACAAGGCTGCCGCGTTAAAATCCCGCGGCAGCCTCCTTTCTGTCAGAGGATCTGACCGCTTTTTTCCAGAGCCTTAAGCAAGTACGCCATATTCCGCCCCAGATTTCTCATGGTTTCAAGACCCTCCTGGTCTTCCAAAGCCTCCCCGGGCATTCGCCCGTATGCCATAGGCCAGTAGGAAGAGCCGACCATAAACATATCCTGCAGCATGAAGAAATGATTCATGGCATCCAGCGTGTTCAATGCCCCGCCCCGGCGCGCCGCCGTCACTGCCGCTCCCACTTTATGGCGGAGAGGATTTTCACCCAGGTTCATATCCCCCACAACCGATGCCCGCTCAAGAAACGCCTGCATGTTCGCGGAAATGTTGGCAGTGTATACAGGCGAGCCCAGAAGGATTCCATCTGCCCGCGCCATCTTTTCATAGATTTCCTGAAACAGGTCATTTTTATGGACGCAGGTTCCTTTTCCGCCGCAGGCCCAGCAGGCCTTACAGGGTTCTATGACCTTGCCGGCAAGCTGGATCATCTCTGTTTCGATTCCCTCTCTATCCAGTTCCTCAAACACAGTACCCATGAGAAGCGCTGTGTTCCCGTCCTTTCCCGCGCTGCTGTTGATCCCGAGGACCTTCATCTTCCTTACCCTCCATTTCGTTAAAAAACATTCTTTAATACCAGTCGTGCTTTTCGTTCCGGTCCAGTCCGTCTATGCGTTCCATTTCCTCTTTTGTCAGCTCAAAGTCAAACAGTTGTGTATTCTCCTTTATATGGTCAGGATTGCTGGAACCCGGTATTACCACCACGCCTTTTTGCAGATTCCAGCGGAGAATGACCTGTGCGGAGGATTTCCCGTGGGCCTCAGCGATTTCCGTTATGACCTGGTTGCCCAGAAGTTCTGCCGTGTAGCCCCTGCCGCCCAGGGGATACCACCCCTGCACCACAATTCCAAGGTCATGGATATAGGGGATCACATCATTTTCCTGATAATAGGGGTGGATCTCATTCTGAACCAGCGCCGGGGTGATATTTACCTGGGGAAGAAATTCCTCCAGCTCTTTTACATACCAGTTTGACAGGCCAAGGGAGCGGATTTTTCCCTCCTTCACCGCCTGCTCCATGGCAAGATAAGCGCCCACATCGCCTGTACCTGGATGGTGGAGCAGCATCATGTCGATGTATCCGATGTCCAGCTTTTTGAGCGCCTCTTCAATGGCGGCTTTTGGGTTGGAAAACTGATTGGGATACAGCTTTGTGATGACAAATATCTCCTCCCTGGGGATACCGGAGTTTCTCACCGCCTCCCCCACGCTCTCCTCATTGTGGTACATATAGGCGGTATCGATCAGGCGGACACCACTGTTTAACGCCGCTGTAACAGATTCCACGCAGGTCTTTCCGGTGAGACTGTAAGTGCCGATCCCATATATGGGCATTTCATATCCGCTGTTAAGCATTACGGTTCTGGAATCAAAATTAAAAGTGATATCATTTTTCATAGAATTATTGCCCTCCTGTATCCGCTCTTCTTCCCCAGCCGTCAGGCTGCTTTCCTTCGGCGTTGCTGTTTCCGGGTTTTCCCTCTCCCCGGCCAACGCTTCTCCTGACTGCCTCCCGCAGGCTGACAGCATTACCGCGAGCAAAGCCGCTGCCATCAGAGTAAAACATTGTCTCATATCAAACCCTCCTCTGTTTTCTGTTTTCGAATGCTGTAAAGGAGAAAATCCAATCTGTCGATTTTGATCTGTCCGTCATGAATCTGATCCAAAAGCTCTCTCCGGTGCTGCCGCAAAAGCCTTAATCCGGCTTCTTCCTTCTCTCCTTCCCACAGCTCTATAAACCTGTGAATCAATGCCTCTTCGCAGCCCGCGTCATATAAATTCTGAATAACCCGATCCTTCCGCAATGACATTTCTAACATGTTTATCCCCCTTTCCGTTGGAAGCCTCAAGGAACGTCCCTTCGCAAAACGCTCTTCTATCTCTCATAAACGCTGCCTCCCTAGTTGTATTACTTTATTCTGATTCTATTTTAAGGCATTGGCCATATAATATCAAATACATATGCAGAATAACATTCCATACTTGAAAAGTATCTAATCATTTGCTATAATCCTTATAAAACCCGCAATTCATAATATGACCGCGTGAAATATACTACACCTGAAAAAAGACAGGAGGATCCGCGTTTGGATATTCGAGTGTTACAATATTTTCTGGCAGTGGCAAGGGAAGAAAGCATCACAAAGGCCGCCGAGGCGCTGCGCATGACCCAGCCCCCTCTTTCCAGACAGCTGAAAGACCTGGAAGAAGAGCTTGGGAAACAGCTGTTTATCCGGGGCAGTAAAAAGATCACATTGACCGAAGATGGGATGCTGCTGCGTAAACGAGCGGAAGAATTAGTTGACCTGATGGAAAAGACAAAAGCCGAACTGACCTCCTCCCATGAAAATATCAACGGGGAAATCTATATCGGCTGCGGAGAAACAGAAAGTATTTCTTTTCTGGCACAGACAGCCCAGAATCTCCAGAAAAAACATCCCCTGATCCATTACCACATTTACAGCGGTGACGCGGAACGGGTCATGGAAAAGCTGGACAAGGGCCTGATCGATTTCGGCCTTCTGGTAGGCCAGACGGATTTCAGCAAGTACGATTATATCCACCTGCCCATGAAAGATATCTGGGGCGTGCTGATGCAAAAAGACAGCCCCCTGGCGGAAAATGAATCTGTCTCCCCCAAAGACCTTTGGGATAAGCCTCTGATCATTTCCCACCAGACATCAATTAACAGTGAGATGTTCTCCTGGCTGCGGGCAGATATTTCCAAACTGAACATTGTGGCCACCTATGACCTGGTCTACAATGCCGCGCAGTTTGTAAAAAAGGGATTCGGATATGTCATCGCCCTGGACAAGCTTATCAATACAACCGGTGACAGCAATCTCTGTTTTAAGCCCCTTTCCCCTCCTCTGGAAGCCGGACTATGCGTTATATGGAAAAAATATCAGGTTCTCTCCCGGGCCTCCAACGCTTTTCTCAGGCAGCTGCGGGAGGAATTGGCGGATTGAAGCACTCCCGTTTTTTCCGCATCCCTCCCTTCATTCATGAGGGTGCCGAGAACGGGATATGGGAGGAGGCGTTATGGGAATGGATAAAATAAAACACCGCTCCATCCTGCCGGTTCCCGGCACCATAGGCAATATGCCGCATGCTCTTTTCGTCCTCCACAACCAGAATGTTTGCCATGCCAAACCGGCTTGCATAATCATGTCTTCAGAATTATACTATGGTTGCTATCTGCCAATCACAGCGGGGAAGGAGGTTTTCGCGTGAGCAAAATACTACTATTAGAAGACGATTTAAGCCTTATTAACGGTCTTTCCTTTGCCCTTAAAAAAGCGGGATATGATCTGGACATTGCCCGGACTGTCCAGGAAGCTCTTGGCATCTGGCAGGAAGGACAATATGATTTGCTTGTTCTGGATGTGACCCTTCCGGATGGCTCTGGCTTTGAGGTATGCGAAAAGGTACGAAAAATTTCCTCAGTCCCCATTATCTTTTTAACCGCGTCAGACGCGGAAACCAGTATCATCATGGGTCTGGACATGGGCGGGGACGACTATATCACGAAGCCTTTCAAGCTGGCGGTGCTCATGTCCAAAATCAATGCCATTATCCGCAGAAGCCGCCATTTTTCCCAGGCTCCCGGAGAGCTAAGTTCCAGCGGGATTACTCTCCGGCTTCTGGAGGGGCGGGCCTATAAAGACAGCGTGCCCCTGGAACTGACAGCGGCGGAGTACAAGCTCCTTCGGTTTCTCATGGAGCATCCTGACATCATTCTCTCCCCTGATCAAATCATGGGAAATCTGTGGGACCGGGACGGAAACTTTGTGGACGGCAACACCCTGGCCGTGTATATCCGCCGTCTGCGGGCCAAAATTGAGGACGACCCGGCCAGTCCGACCCGGATCGTCACCGTCCGCCGCATGGGATATAAGTGGAGCGGGGGAGGACGATCGAAATGAGACCCTTGCTGGAACACAAAGTGTTTTTTCTCAGACTGCTGCTGTGCCTGACCGTGTTTCCCGCGCTGGCGGCAATCCTGGTCAGTCTCTCCCCCCAAAACCCTCTGCCCATTTTTCTCGCTTCCTCTTTCTGCGTGGACGGGGCTGTTTTGGGGCTATGCTGGCGGTATCTTAAAATGAGGGACAAAGCCCTGGAGGATGCCGCGCTCCAGGTTGAGAATTATATTCTTGACCAACGAAAGGGCGGCATTGAATGCCAGGAAGAAGGCATCATGTGCCACCTGTTCCACCAGGTCAATTCCCTGGTAGCCATAGCGGACGCCCACACGGACAGTGAGCGGCAGGCCAGGGAATTTCTGCGGGACACCATTTCCGACATCTCCCATCAGCTCAGGACGCCTATTGCCGCGCTGAACATTTACAACGGGATCCTCCAGCAGGAGGCAGATGACGCCGCCGCTGTCAGGGAGTTCGCGGACCTTACGGAGCAGGAGCTTGACCGGATGGAATCCCTGGTCCAAAGCCTTTTGAAAATGGCCCGGCTGGATGCGGGGGCCATTGTGCTGGAGAGAGGGCCAGAGAATATCTATGAACTGCTGGCCCATATAACACAGCAGTATTTCTTCCGGGCCCGGCAGGAGGGAAAGGAAATGGACCTGGAGGGCGACCACCAGAGCGTTCTTATTTGTGACCGGGTATGGCTGACAGAGGCCATAGGGAATCTTGTGAAAAACGCCCTGGACCACACAGCCCGGGGGGATCACATTCTGATCCGGTGGCGGCAGTCCCCCTGCCTGACCCAAATCACGGTGGAGGACACAGGCAGCGGTATCCACCAGGAGGACCTGTACCATATCTTCAAGCGTTTCTACCGCAGCCGCTTTTCCAAAGATACCCAGGGTGTGGGGCTGGGCCTGCCTCTGGCGAAGTCCATCATTGAAGCCCATCAGGGCAGCATTGAGGTTCACAGCCAGCTGGGACGGGGAACGGTCTTTACCATCCATTTTCCGATTATGACAAAATTGTAATCCGCGATTCATCTGACAGTAAGGTTTGTGTGCTACTGTATTCCTGCAGTCCCACACGAAAGGAGCGTGAAACTTATGGACTTGTTGCGGGCAGAACACATCCGCAAAACATACGGGAGCGGTGAAACAGCGGTACACGCCTTAAAGGACGTCAGCTTCTCCGTGCCCAGAGGAGAATTTGTGGCTGTTGTGGGGGAATCCGGCTCCGGCAAGAGCACCCTTCTGAATATGATCGGGGCGCTGGACACCCCTACCTCCGGGAAGGTCTATATCAACGAGAAGGACATCTTCGCCATGAAAGAAAAATCTCTCACCATTTTCCGCCGCAGGAACATCGGCTTTATCTTCCAGGCATTCAACCTGATTCCGGAGCTGTCGGTGGAGCAGAACATGATCTTCCCCCTGCTGCTGGACCGCCAGCGGCCCAACAAGCGGTATCTGGACGAGCTGCTCCATGTCCTGGGCCTGGAACAGCGTCGGGGGCATCTCCCCAGCCAGCTCTCCGGCGGACAGCAGCAGCGGGTGGCCATCGGGCGGGCGCTGATGACCCGGCCTTCCCTGGTCCTGGCCGACGAGCCAACGGGCAACCTGGATTCTCAAAACAGCAGCGAGGTTCTGGCCTTGCTGAAGGAAACCGCCCGGCAGTACCAGCAGACGGTCATCATGATCACCCACAACCCCGCCATAGCCCACACGGCGGACCGGGTATTCCAGGTGTCTGACGGCGTATTAACTGACCTTGGGGGGTGCCGGCAATGAGAAGCTATTTAAGCCTGATCCCAATTTCCGCCAAGACGAGGCGGCGGCAGAACCGCATGACCCTCCTGTGCATTATCTTTGCCGTGTTTCTGGTGACAGGCATTTTCAGTATGGCGGATCTGTTTATCCGATCCGAAACCGCCAATGCCAGGGAAACCGGAGGCAACTGGCACATCAATCTGGAAAATATCTCCCAGGAGGAGGCCCAGTCTATTGCCCGCCGGCCCGACGTATCCGCTGCCTCCTGGTTTGATATGGCGAACATTGATGGGGACCGGGACTATACCATCAATGGTATCCAGACAATGCTGGGCGGCGCGGAGGAACCCTTCCGCACAGAGATTATGACCTATTTCCCAGAGGGAGCCAGCCTGGACAGAGGCGAGGTCATTCTCACCCCTAACGCCAGGACACTGCTGGGTGTTGATGTGGGAGACCATGTGGCCCTGGACACTCCCGCCGGAAGCCGCGACCTGCTGATTACCGGCTTCCGCAGCGGAAACAGCCGCTATGCCACGGACAGCGGTGTGGGCGAAACCACCGCGCTGCTGGTGAAGGGCCAACAGGTAGGCGCTTTTCTGCATATTGACACCTTCCGGGAAATCCTCGCCGCCAATGAGGACAGGGGAAATCCTGTCTACTATGTTCAGTTCAGCCCCAGGGCCAACGCGAAACGCCTTGTTTCTGAAATCAAAGAACAGCTCCCAAAAGCCAGAATCAATGAACACCTGATCCTTCTGGCGGCAATGGGAGCCAGTGAAAACCCTGCGGCAGAAAATATCTACCCTCTGGTGACCGCGTTCTTCCTGCTGGTTCTGCTGGCAGGGGTGCTGATGATTTCAGGCAGCCTCAACAGCTCCATTGCCCAGCGGACCCAGTTCTTCGGCATGATGCGGTGTATCGGCATGAGCAAAAAACAGGTGATCCATTTTGTGGAGCTGGAAGCGCTGAACTGGTGCAAAACCGCCATCCCCATCGGAATCCTTCTGGGTATAGGGGCTACCTGGCTTTTGATGGAAATCATGCACCGCTTTGTGGGCGGCGAATTCGCGAGAATAGCCACCTTTGGCGTCAGCCCTGTTGGAATGGCCAGCGGCGCTGTGGTTGGCATTTTGACCGTACTCCTGGCTGCCCGGGCCCCGGCCAAAAAGGCAGCCAAGGTTTCTCCCGCGGCGGCGGTGTCCGGCAACGCGGCGGCGGCAGAACAGAAAAACCATGGAGCCGACACAAGTTTAATGAGCATCGAGATTGCCCTGGGCATTTCCCACGGGACAGCATCAAAAAGGAACCTGTTCCTGATGGCCGGTTCCTTTGCCCTGAGCATTATCCTGTTTCTTTGCTTCTCCGTCCTGGTGGATCTGCTGGGCATTATACTGCCCACCAAATCTTACAGCTCGGATATCGACATTACGCCTTTGGAAAGCGGGGAATTGATTGATCCCGGCCTGCCGGGGCTGCTGCGGCAAATGCCTGGTGTAAAAAATGTGTTCGGACGGCAATACGCCCCCGCTGTCCCGGCAGAGTTCAGCGTGAAAGTGGACCGGAATACGGTGGATATTCTCTCCTATGACGATATCCAGCTGGACTGGATACCAAAAGACGGGGACCTGCGCAAAGGCGGCGACTTAAAAAAGGTCTACAAAGATCAGGGCCATGTGCTGTGTATCTGGGACAAAGACGTTCCCCTGACCGTTGGAGATCAGGTGACCCTGGGCGGCAGTACGGTGGAGATCGCCGGAATGATGACCAACAATCCTTTTTCCAACAACGGACGAACCGATGGCGACGTGATCCTGATCTGCTCCCATGAGACCTTTGGCCGGCTCATGGGAGAGGCCGGATACAGCATTGTCTGTGTCCAGATGGCTCCCAACGGGACTGATGAAGAAGCGGAGGCCATCCATGACCTGACCCGGGGACGGTATCAGTTCCTGGACCGGAGGGAGGAGGCCGATCAAAGCACATTGTTCGCGTTCAGCCTGTTCCTCTATGGATTTCTGGCAATTATCGCTTTGATTACGGCGCTGAACATCATTAACAGCATTTCCATGAGCGTATCCGCCAGAACCAGGCAGTACGGGGCCATGCGGGCCGTTGGAATGGATGGCGGGCAGCTTACCAAGATGATCGCCGCCGAGGCGGCCACCTATGCCCTGGCCGGGTGCGCCGCGGGCTTGGGGGCAGGTCTGCCCCTTAGTAAACTGTTATATGACAAGCTCATAACCGCCCACTTCCCTTACTTTACCTGGACCCTGCCTGTAAGGTCCATTCTGATGATTTTGGTGTTTGTTTTCGCGGCAATCCTTGCCGCTGTCCACACCCCGTCCAGACGTATGCGGAATATGGCGGTAACAGAAACCATCAACCAGCTGTAACAACTAGCGCCGTTGTTGCCGCATGGGGCGTGTGAACAGTAACACGATGTTTTCCCGCCAGGCAGGCCGCCTGGCGGGACAGGCTGCCTGTTAAGACCAAACCACGAAATAGAGCTCCCACCGAGGATCGTCATGGCGATGGATTATACACTTATTATCTGGGTTTTCTTAATTCCGTCGAAATTCTTCCATATTTTTTCGAAATCATCCCAACAGAAATATCCCATTTAACTATTTACAGATGCAAGCCCTAAACCATGTCCCGGGGCAGACTTTTCCGACAGTCTGTGTATGGTATCGCATAACACAACATCGCTTCTATTGTACTTGATCTTTAAGCCCCTATCAAGGATCAGGTTGACTTAAACAGAGCATATAGTTTTTCAGTTTCTATATGCCGCGGTCATCTGTCTCACAAAACGCGGCACAGGAACTTACTCTTCATCTACAAGAAGCTCTTCCATAAGCTCTTTCTGGTATGAAACGTCCTTGGTAGCCCGTTTTAGATCATCAAACCGTTGGGCCGCGATCAATATTGAGTTAAGTTTGTTGATCCTCGCAGTCGCCTTTCTTTCGCCTTCCTGTCTTCCTTCCTGTCTTCCTTCCCGTCGCCCTTCCTGCCTTTCTTTTTTCCTCATATCCGCTACCGCCTGACACATATTTACCGTTTTCTCCTTTCTGCTGATTTTTAATCCGGAGTTTGTCACCCTGTTGATCACCACCGCCGCCTCCACATCCAGATTTCGAAATCGGGGGTCGCTCTCCAATATCCGGTCAAGCTGTTCCCGGTCCTTAGAATACTTTATATAGAGCATCACTTCCCTCAGACTGCTTCGGAATTTCTCCATATCCTCCTCCCTGATCTGGGCCGGCGCGATCAGATTGATCCGGTAGTCAGGCACAAAGGATAAGATTCTCGGGTCTCTCACTGACAGCATATCATAGATGCTCATCGGGGCGTCCCATGGCTCCGGGTTAAATAAGAGCGTCAGGGTGATCACCGGCACAAGGCGGTCTCCCTTATAAAAACCGCTCAAATACTCTCCCGCCTCCACACGGACATCCGCTTTCTCATCTCCCCCGGTCACTTCTATCGGTGACTTTTGCTTTTTTGCCTCCTCACGGTGGGATTTCGCCGCCCTTTCCACCTGTGACGCATATTGCAGCGCGTCATAGACCATATTTTTCACGGCCATAGCGTAATGGATCTCCGACTGGTTTTCGATCCCCAATAAAAGATACGCCCCGTTCTCATCCTCCATGGCGGTCAGATACTTTAATCCGTCGCGAAATTTCTGTACCGTTACCCTTGTCTTTCCCTCTCCATAAGGCATCCCGATCTCCGTGGTGTCCATCTCATGAAGCTTTGATGGGTCAATCACCGGATTCCCGTCAAATATCAAATAGTTAAACGCGTCCGCGAAGACCCTTGCGTCATTCATGTAATCCTTTGTCACGATATCCTTTGCCCCCAAATTATTCCTCCTCTGTATCCTGCCTATTTCGTACTTATGCGTTTCCTCGCCCGCGAAACAGCCTTTTATCCCACTTTTGCTCAGCAATATTTTATCCTGGTCACCTACGTTTATTATATCGAAAAGAGCTGAATTGTTCAATAAAAAACACGACCATATACCGTTCCTTTCTCTTGACAGAAGGTGTTTCATAGTAGTATAAACTATAGTGTTTACCAAAGCCTTATATTACTATAATTTATAGTATTTCTCAAACAAAAAAGGAGAAACCATGGCAACCATAGATTTGATCGTATTGGGGATGTTAAAAAAAGAATCCTTAAGCGCCTACGACATCCAGAAACTGGTAGAGTACCGCAATATTTCCAGATGGGTAAAGATCAGTACCCCTTCCATTTACAAAAAGGTTATTCAGTTGGAAGAAAAGGGGCTTGTGAAGGGAACCTTGGTAAAGGAAGGGAAAATGCCTGAAAAAGCAGTCTACTCTTTAACCAAGGCCGGGGAACAACAATTCGAGAAGCTTATGATGGAAATTGCCTGTAAGCCCATCCACATTTTCCTGGATTTCAACGCGGTCATCGTAAATCTGGACAGCCTCCCAGAGGAAAAGCGGAAAGAATGCCTGGTCAGCATTGAAGAAAATGTAAAGGATTTACGAACATATCTGGAAGAAAACATTTTTGTCAAAGAAAAAAACCCGGAAATCCCGGAAACAGGGCTGGCTGTCCTGCGGCAACAGTTTATTTTGATTCAGGCCATCGAAACATGGATCGCCTCTCTGAAAGGAGCCGCGGAAAATTAAGTCCAGCCTCGTTATAATACCGCGGCATCCGAACAGACACCTGTGTCAATTTTGAAAATTCGCCGATCCAAAACAGCTTCTGCCACCATCTCTATCGGATTATAACAGATGATAGCGGCTAATACTGAAATCCTATCCTTGCGGGTTTTTTTGTTTCTGGTAAATTATCCGGAAGGACAAAATCCCCTTCCACAAGCATAAAATCCTTTTCCGCGTCTTCTGTCCCATCGCCATAAACCCTTAGCGCATAGCCAAGAATGGCGTTTTCCACCAGATTTCTGCAGAATCTTCCGTTCCCCATATCAGAATGCCATTTTGCCGTCTCGCAGAGGGAAGCCACCTTTTCCATTGTCTGTGAGCTGATGGAAAAACCTCTCTTTTCCGCCTCCAATTTGACAATCCGCGTCATCTCATCCACAGAGTAGTCAGAGAAGCTGATACGGAACGGAACGCGCGACCTTAAGCCAGGATTCCTGGAAAAGAAGGATTCCATTTCATCAGGATAACCGGCAAATACCACTATGGTGTCATCCCGGTTGTTCTCCATTTCCTGTACGATCGTGTTGATTGCCTCATCACCAAAATCCCCCCTGGTGTGAGCGGCGAGGGAATATGCCTCATCTATAAACAGCAGTTTTCCCCTGGCCCTCCGGAACACCTCCTTCACTTTGACAGCGGTCTGTCCGACATAACCTGCCACCAGATCCGCGCGTCCTGTCTCCACAATCTGGCTGCTTGAAAGAATCCCTATCTCCTTAAAGATTCCTGCCATGATCCTGGCCACGGTGGTCTTTGCCGTACCGGGATTCCCCACAAATTCCATATTAAGCACAACCGGAGAGGAAGTCCTGCCCAGCGTCTCCATGTCCTTCTTCATCTTCGCGAATGCCGTTATTTTGCTCACCTGGGCCTTAACATCTTTCAGGCCGATCAGTTCCCGCAGCATATCGGAGTAACTGGGGCTGTTCTGTTCAGCCGAAAGAGCCAGCTCCATTGAGACAAGCCTCTCCCTGATTTCCTCCATATTTTTTCTGCCAAGATTCCGCACATTCATGAGATCCTCCTCGCTCATTTTCAGGAGTTCGCCCACAGTGTTTATTCCGGCCCGCTTCAGACAATTATAGGAACGCACGCTCAGTTCCAGTTCATCAATCCAGAGATTGTCAATCTTCCTGTCAGATTCCTTCTCATGGTCAGGTTTCAGCTCCCCGTCAGTGTCAGGACAGCCGTTGTCCGCAACCCCATCAATATCATCATATTCGCCAGCTTCCGAATCGTCCATATCATCGTTAACATCAATTAAACCATCCTCATCTTCAATTCCTTTTACACAATTCTCAAGCACAAAAATCTCCTGCAGCTCCATCATGCTATCCATCAGGTACTTTGTCGGAAGCCTGAAATCCGCGTTTTGGGCCGTCCCAGCCACATCCACCGCTATGGTATCCGGAAATGCCAGGGAAAGCATTGTCCGCATCCTAAGAGTCATCTCTTCCGCCAGACCTATGAATATCATACCCTGCCCGTCATGGCCGGTTCCTATGATGACCCTGATAACCGCGCCCATCTCCTTCATGACCTCAACAACATCCCTGAAATAATCCGCTGACGATACAGCATCCTCAGAGAACCTATTCCGATTTCCGAAGGATTGAATCTTATCAGAAATCCTGGGCATATGCCGCAGTACATATACCTTACAAAAATCCTTATGCAAATCCTCAAAGGAATCCGCGCCTTCAGCTTCGACAGCCGCGGACTTCTGAAAAATCCAGCCAAAGTCCCTTGATGTCATCTTAACATTCTCGCCTGAGAACACAAACATATGGAGTTTCCCTTCTTTGTCGGCAGTCATTTGCCAACCCAGGAAATCATTCCCCGGAAGCAGTGAAGCCGTCTGAATAAATCTCTTGATTGCCTTTGAAGCGTTTTCTGATCCATAGGATTCATAGAATTCATAGAATTTTTTACTGGTCTCTGCTGTTAAAGATGTGATATTCGCGATCATCCTGTTTTCTGGTTTCAATATATAGTTTGACATAAGCTGTATCTCCTTTATTATTACAAAAATTAATAAGTTTCTGTGTCACTTTCCTCCCGATCTAAACCTTGGCACGCTCGCCGCGTTTTTTAGTTTCGCGGGTCATGGCGGTGCTTCCCCGGCCAACGTAGATCGCGATTAAGTTGTCAAGGTGCGGACTTTACCCTTGCGGGAATATGTCGCACAGCAAAAAAGCCGATGTATCGCATATTCAAGAGGGCAGAATATCCCCATGGGATACTCTGTTCTCTCTTAAATATTTATACATCCGCTTGTTGGTCAAACTATAAAAAATTAAATTTCTCTGTGTTAAATCACAATAATTTATGTAAAAAAAATTATATCAGATAAACACATTATTGTCAATCTGAAATTTACATTTTCGAATAGGACCATAAACGCATCTACTAACGCGACAATCTTATCGTCTGTTATATCAAGATGGTCGGCAGCCAGCTCTCTGAACATTTGAAGCAATAATTGGCATCATAGGAGATGGATCTGCATTCTTTACCCAGATGCAGGCAACTTTTGCAGACTTTGAAAAAGGCTTCACTATCCCACCTTTTTCCGTAGATGCGGATGATTCAATCGACGGATTGTGATTATTGTATCCTCAGCCACTGTGAGCCACTTCCGTAAGAAGATTTACTCTGCTATTTGGAAAGCATACTCTAAACGGTCCTGGCTGCAATGTTTAGAACCGAAAACGGAAAGTGGAAATCAATTTCAGTTTTGGAGGTTGAATGTGAATAATGAATACGACAACAAAAAATTCTATGACGAATACCAAACGGATGCTATTTATAAGCTTCCAATTTTAATTCTTTGTTCTTCGTATCCTTTTTATAAATTTTATCTTCGATTCCTTTCCGGCATCACGTCACAGGTCTGCCGCACAGAACAGATCAGGATGATAGAGAATTAAGTGAACATACAACTTACCATAAACGGATACCGTGCCTGTTGCCGGGAATCCGCGCGGAGCCGAGATTGATTTTATCATTCAGCGCAACGGCGCGCGGATCCAGGTATCGCTTATCTGTCTCCACCAGTTCCCATCCCTCCAGGTCGGTGCCATATGTGGCAGAAGCCGCCGTAATGAAGAAGATCACTCTCCAGGCACTCCCAGAACTCGCCGGTCAGCCCTTCCATGATGTCCTTGTTCGCACTTCCGCAGAACAAATATGCCGTATGTATCCCATAAAGCCTCCTTTCCATACTATGCCCCGGTTCCGGGGCGCCTCCCGTTTCCCCGGCAGCCATCCGCGGCTGCCGGGATGTGCTGTATCGGATTTTTGTCTGCCGCGGAGTTATTTGTCCGCAAGGCTTGTGATAATGTGGTCAGCAAGCCCGAATTTGACCGCTTCCTCCGCCCGAAAGTAGCAATCGTTTGCGGTCTTTGCCAGAATTTCCTCCATGTTTTTGCCGGAGTGCTCCGCGATGACCCTGGCGATGATCTGCCTGGTTTCCATCAGATCATCGCTGATCGCTTTCAGCTTCAGGGCGCTGCCGCCGGTCTGAACAATCAGCGGATCGTGAATCATGAGGCGGCTGTGGGGCAGCATGTCGCGTTCCGCGCCTGAGACGAAGAGCAGAGCCGCCATGGAGGCCGCCAGCCCCACACAGACAGTCCGGACAGGGCAGCTCACTGCCTGCATCACATCGTAGAGCGCCATACCGCTGTCCACGCTGCCGCCGGGACTGTTGATGTACAGGGTGATTGGCGCCTCCGGATCCTCGCATTGCAGATAGCGCAGCTGCCGGATAAGAGCATTCACTGTGTTCGCGTCCACCTCCCCGACCAGTTCCACCTCCCGGTGGGACAGCATCTCGTCCTGAATCGGGATGAGGTGGTAGCCGTAGGATGATTCCCTGATGATTCTTGCCTCGTTTGGATTGTACATGTTAGTTTTCTCCTTTCTGTTTCCCGGGAAACCTGCCTTGCAGTGAATATTAAGGCAGGTTTCTGCTTATTTTACGGGATTACATTTCTCAATTCCATCAATCGTTGTCCCACTCCTCATCCCAGCCGAGCATCTCCTCTGCTTCTTCCACCGCCAGGTCATACGCGTCCTGAAGTTCATCTCCCTCCGCGTCAAGGTAATATTCCCAATCAATAGCCATTTTCCATTCCCTCCTGTTTTCATAATTTTTGAGTTTTTCATTCCTTTGTTTCTATAGGTTTTTCCGTGCCGTTCTCCTCCGAAGCCGCCGCTGTCGTTTCACGGCGTTTCCCTTCCCCTTGACACGCTGACCCCATCCGGGCATTACGGCGTATTTCCCTGGAGAAGATCTCCTTCGGACGGTCATTCAGTTGTCCATGTGCACCTTACAAATATCAGTATACCAGGCTAAAAAAATTAATTTGTAAATTTTACAAACATTTTTTTGTGTGATGCTAGTATTGTATCAGGATGGCCGTGGGGGAATTCTGCGCGCTATCCATATTTCAGGAAAGGAACGGTGAATACTTATGGAACTGTCTAAGGAAAAGCTGGAAATCTATGAAAAAAACCTTCAAAGCCTGCAGGAGGCGACGGATGAACTTATGCGCCACATGAAGGGCTACGATTACTCTTTCCGGCGGGAGATTACAGATAGAAAGGGGGAGTTTTGTCCGGAAAAACTCCGCGGCCTGGTGGAGGAGATGCTTTCCCTTTGGGAAGAGAAGCCGCGCGCGAATCTTTATGTTAAGGAAAGCTGGGTGAAGTCCGGCCTTCGGATGCGGCGGGAACTGTACGGCCTGTACCTCTATCTGGTCATGCGGTGCAGCCTGTGCCAGGGGGGCTACTTCTACGCCCGGGGCAGCGCGCAAAAGGAGCGGACGGATTTCGCCTTTCTGCTGGAGCAGGCAAAGCGGTTCTCCCAAAGCTGGTGTATGATAGACGGGCCGGACGGAACCAGCCGGAACGAACCGCGCGGGGGCTATGACGGGCATTTCGGCTTCCACCTCTATTCGCCCATTAACCATTACCTTACCTTTATGGAACTGAACGTAAGGACGCTGGATGACGACTGGGCTCTGACCCCTCCGCATCTGAGAGCCGAAAACTGGCTCTACAGCCAGACGGCAGAACCGGGGGAGGCAGAAGGGTTAGAGGGAATAGAAGAGCCGGGGGAGACAGAACAGCCGGAGAAAGCGGATGTGCCGGATATGACAGGGCAGTCGGAGGAAACGGATGTGCCAGATATGGACAGCAATGATCTTCTTTATGAGGATGGGGATGATGGCGACTGCTTTGCCAATGCCTTCCCTGATCCCGGAGAAGACGATTTCTGGAGCCCCCTGGATGAGTTGGATGAGGAGGAGCGCGTCGCATGGTGGGCAGCCGAGTATGAGCAGGAGGGAGAGTCGGCGACCAGAAACATGTATCTGCTGTTTCTGGTTCAGCACTTTGATGGGCTGGACGAGTATTGTTCTGCCTGTCGGCGCTTTGTGGAACTCTTTCAGAAGTCAGGGGCACAGATCTCCCGGGATTTCTGTCAGGAACTGGAAGAGATCGTGAATTTGTATCTGGGTCAGCGTAAGATCGCCCCCCTGGCGGATATGGATAAGGCGCTGGATGTGTGCAGCCGTTTCTGTGAAGGCTCTCTTCGGCTGGCGAAATCTTATGGGAGGGAGCTGCAATGGAAAGCCCTGTGAATACGGACCGCGGCAATTTCTGCCGCGGTCGGATTCTCGAATATACCGGCGGTGAACATTCCGTTCTGAACCGACATATTACTCCCCTTGTGTGACAGACAAATTTCTGCTACAATTACATTAATATTTTAAACGATTTTTTAGAAAGAGAACTTGACAAATATGATGATTTGTGCCATTCCCAGGCAAGGCAGTACCATGACGACGCAGCCCCGGTTCCGGGAAATTATTGGCTCCTTATCCCAAATGATTTTTGCGGCAGTATGTCCCCATCTGCAGATAAGGCTCCACAAACAGGACATACAGGTTTATCACCGCTATATTGATCTCCCTCATAGCGGATGCCAGACGCTCATGGCAGACGTATTTCTCCAGAAGTGCCTGCAAATCCGGGGAAGGTGACTTGGCGGCCAGTTCCAGAAGAGACTTGGGGCTGTAATCCCGCTCAGAGAGGAAAATCTGGCCGCGCAGGGTTCCCGGGGCGATGTCCTTGCTGCCGGGATCCGGCACATTATCCGGATACTCATAGGCCAGGTTGAAATAGTACCCGCAGGGATCCAGGTACCGCTTGTCCATTTCCACCAGTTCCCACCCCTCCAGTTCAGGGCTGTACCGGCAGAGTGCTTCCCGGAAATGCCGAACCCTGTCCGCTTCCTCCGGAGGGAGGGTTCTCCCTGCCTCTTCCTGTTCCAGATAGCAGGAGAGGGCGCCTATGCAGCGGATGATATGATCTAAATGGTCGAACTCCTGCCAGGCAGTAATGTAACGCCCAAGGATGCCCGCCAGCGCCTTCACCAGAGGGGTGGATCCGCCATAGTCCTTTAGGAGCGCTTCCCTCCAAATCTGAAACTCCTCCCGGCTTGAATCCTGTCTCTCATTTTTTTGAAAGTCCAGATTCGCCAGAGCATCCAGGTACTGTCCCAGTGTCATCCTCATGCAGTGGTAGATATTCTTGGGTCTTAGGCGGCCCTTTGCATGATCCAGCAGCATCAGCCCCAGCAGGACTATGGCATTGTTCATCCTGACGCCCCAAACCGGCTTGTAGGGATCCTGCTTCTTTGCCATGGCCATGCCCAGTGAGGCCAGCTGAAAGAAATTGTTGTCGCGCTCAACCGCAAGACGGAAGGTTTGGGTGAAGCCATAGTAACTGCCCATGTCCACAGCCGGATAATCCCAGAACTCCCCGGTCAGCCCATACATGGCATCCACATCGGGCTTCCCGAAGAAGACCTGGAACGCGGGAAGCCGGGAGAACCGTTCCACCAGTTTGGCAGCGGCCTCAGGCGAAGCCGCCAAAGACCTTGCCGACCGTTCCAGACGTTCCTCCATTGTCAGAAGAATCCTATCCTCATTATTCATACAGCCTCCTTTCTTGGCTCTGCTCCTGCCCGCATCCGTTCTATGCATTCCATCAGGCTGCGGTAGATTTCGTCCTGAGCCAGTTCATACTTCTTTACCCTGCGCGGCTCGGTGCCCCTCTCGAAGATGAACATGGTGTCCAGGGGCAGGTTCAGAACTGTGGAGATCTGGCAGTTGAACTTTTCGGCAAAGTACTTGGCCGTCTGGGTGTCCGTTCCGCCCAGGTACAGGCAGTGGTCGCAGTTGTTGATGATGGTCTGGGACTTGGCATGGCCGTAGAGGCCTTCCAGCTGGGAGAGGCTCTGGATGACCACGCTGACATAGATTTCCCGGGAGCGGATTACCGCTATAATTTTGTCGAAATCCGGAATCACGGTGTTGGTGCTGAAGTCATCCAGGATGAAGCGCACCGGAATGGGAAGGCGGCTGTCCGGCTGTTTGTCGGCGGCGGTCATGAGATACTGCAGTGCCTGGGTGTAGAAGAGGTTTATCAGGGCATCCTGGCTGCGGTCGGAGTCGCTGACAGACAGGAACAGTGCTGTCTTTCCTTCCAGGAAAGCATTCATGTCCACCTGCTCCTTCATGCGAAACATTCGCTTCACGCCAGAGTAGGTCACCACGTTCAGGTGCTGAGCCAGGATTCCCTTGATGCTCGCATCCATTCTCTCTGCCTTTGTGTTCTGCCGGATCATCCCGATTTTGCGTGCGAAAGCGCTGTCAGGATGGGTGGCGCACTCCTCCTCGATTATGTTTTCCAGCCCCTCGGTTCCCATCTTTGAAAGGAAGGTGTACACTTCGTACAGGTTATGCTGCTCCCGGGGCAACAGGTTCATTACGAAGAGGATAATCGCCTCCAAATACATCTGAGCCGACTGATCCCAGAAGGGGTCTTTGCTGTTCATCCACGGGCAGAGAGCCTGAGCCAGCTTTTTTATGTCCTGTTCATTGTAGTAGTCCCCGTTCCGGTTGAGTTCGGCATCCTGGCATTTCCGGACATAGGACAGGGGGTTGTAGCCCCATGGGGTCTCAGCCACGTCCGTAAAGTCCAGATGCATGACTTTGTAGCCGTTCCTCTCCAGATGCTCCCCATACAGCCTGCGAAGGTTCCCCTTGGTGTCGGCCACGATCAGGCTGTCCTGGGCGTGGAGGATGTTGGGCACCACATAGCCCCTGGTCTTGCCGGCTCCAGCCGGGCCTACCAGCAGATCGTTGTTGTTGATGCCCGTGGCCCAGGTGTCGTTGCTGGCGAGGATGTTCTTCGCAAGGATACGTTTGGTTTTGATGTTGTTATACATTTTTTTTCCTCCTGTTTTTGTTGATTTCTAAGATTTTTATGTTGTTACTTCATTATATCAGGCGCCTGGTTTTGTATCTGTAATTTTTACATAGATAACTATTGATTGCAGAATAGCAAAACAGATGCCCCACTGCCGCAATGGCGGCCGAATCAACCATGTCTGCGGGTTCGGCCTGTCTTTTGTCCATGTGCTCTTTGTCCCGGTACCTGGGATACGCCACATAATCCACGTTCTCCTGGCAGCCGATAAATTCCGCGGGTTTTAATTAATGGGGAAGAACAACTCACCCCCCTATGGGGGCAAGTTGAAAAGTGCAGTTTTTTTGGATGCGGCATTGGAGGCCTTCAAAGCCGCCGGTGCAAAACTCCAGAAGGATGTCATCGCCGGAGCGCCTGCAGCGGACATTGCAGCGGAGGGTGGCGATACTCTGCAAAAATTCCTTGCCGAGTGCCTCCATGGAAGAGATGACGCGGGATTCGTATTGATACTGCTTTTCCCGGGGCATTTCCGCATAATGCAGATACAGGTTCAAGGGTCTGTGGGTGGAGTTGCTCAAAGAAAAGTAACTTCCTGCCATCATATATACAATGTAGGCCAGAGCGTGCTGTTTGCGGTAACTTTTTTCGATGCTGTTGAAGGTTTTCATAAGCGTTCATCCTTTCTTTTGGGTAGAATTGGTTGCCTTTCTCAATTTCTTTTCAAGGTGTCTGCCTTACAGTGAATAGTATAGTGGGGGTTTGTAATAAAGTTCGTAATTATTACAAATACAATCAAAGAAAGCTATGGAGCCAACCCCAAGGATGTGACAGATGGGGTATGATATAATAGACAACAAGCCAAGCTATACTCCAATCAACCCCAGGACAGGGGATGGCACAACATGATACTGTCCGCCAGCCTTCCCCAATGGACAGCAGTACAGAAAAAGGCTATCCCTCAAAGGCTTTCATGTCAGTCTCTCTGACACCTTTTGGGATAGCCACATTTTTGTCTGAATCATTATATTTTAACAGAACACCCCATCAACAGTAAATGCATCTGCTTTGCCAGCCTGCCGTAAGATTTCCTTCACCTCAGCGGCGCGGGATGTCTTTAGCAAACTTTCTCTGTGTCCGTTTGAAGTCGTTCTTCGCCATCGGACTTGGCTCCGCGTCCTCCAAGCCATCAAAAGCCCACCAAAACGCTTTCGGGATACCAACGAAACCCTCCTCATTACATGCCTTGATTTTTTGGCGGGGAATCTTGTCTATATCCTCATAGTAATATCCTATTCCGTTGTCTATATTCTGGGATGCCATCTGTATGCCGCGTCCGCTTCCGCAATACCATTTGAATTTGCTCAGAACATCTTCATAGCTTTTTCCGGCATTTTCGTGAAAGGTGGGCTGCAGCTGGAATACCACTTCTGGATCATCGGAGTTTTTCTTGTCCAGACGCAGAAAGTCGTAGCAGAAAAACGCATCTTCCTTATAATATTTCTTTTTCAGTTCCGCCTTTTCGCTCTTCTCATACACGTTCGCGTAGTATTCCTTCCCTGCCAGGAAAAAGACACAGCCGCTGTGCAGATCCATGGCCAGCGGAAAGTAGAAATTCTCCTTGCCTTCCTGTTCCAAAGCCTGCAGAAGCTCCTGACGGTAATTCTCAAAGCCATCCGGCTCCCACACACAGAATCCGTTTCTCACGGTCCAGCCTTCATCGGATTTCTTGCCGCCCTCTTCCTTTCCGATGAAATCATAACCTTTCTCACTGTCACAGTACGCTCCGAAAAGCCGCATGGAGAAGTCCTGCTTCCGGCGTTCCTGCAAAAGATTCTTAAGTTCGTCCTCCTCCCCGAGGGGATATCCATTGTCTTGCAGCCAGGTCTTAATCTTAATGTGAACTGCCATCTTTTCCAGCTTTTGGGTCAGCCATGGCAGGTAGTCCACCGTCCGGATGTCTTTTTTGGTTCTTATTTTGATTTTCAGGTCGTGCAGACGGTTGGAAATTTCTTTGCTTCCTGTTTTTGCCTCGCTCCAAACCTTCTCTGCCAGCTCTGCCAGATCTCGCTCTACGCCCGCCTTATCACGGATGTTCTGGCCGCCCTTTTGAAGTGTTTCGGGCTTCCCGGGTTCTCCGGGCTTTTTAAGCGTTTCAAGTTCCCTGATTTTTTCTAGTTTTCTGGATTCTTTGCGGGCCCGGGATTTTTCAAGCTTCTTAAGAATTTCAGGTATTTCGGCTCCTTCGCGCTCCAAAGATTCTTTCTTCTCCATAATTTCATTTTCCAGTTTTTGGATCTCTTTTTCCAGTTTCCGGGTCTCTTTTTCAAGCTTCCGGATTTCGTCAAGCTTTACAGACTCCTCAAGTTCCCGTCCCAGTCCCATACGCAGCAGCTTATAAAGCCATGTGTGTCCGTCGGCTATGCTGATATCTTTATAATAGATATTGCGTACTGCCAGATATTCTGTCAGCCACAGGTAATATTCCGCATCCGTAATCAGACCCGCTTCATAGCCGGCATCGTTTTGCATAAGTTCCTTCCAGAAATCCCGGCGCTCCTTCTTCTGTTTCTCCTTTTCTTGTTCTGTCCCTTGTCCGTTCTCCGCCCTCTGGGGCGGTTTTCGTATCAGCACTTCATGTGCCCACTCCGGGCGCTCCAGCATATTTTCTTTCAGAAGCCCCCTGATTTTGGCTCCGTACTTTGGCCATGAGGTCTCTTCTTCCAAAAGCCAGGGGAAGCGTCCCGTCAGCAGTTCTTTCACCTCTTCCGGAAGCCGTCTGAAGTGTTCCTTCAGCAGCTTCACGACGCTCTCCGGAAGCTGTGGGAGATGCACTTCCAGCAGTTTTTTCACCTCATCGGGAAGCTGGGCAAAATGTTCCCTCATCTGCTCCGGTTCGTTCTTTTCATCTGCCAGAAATTCAAGGAACCCTTTGCTTAGTTTCTCCATCTGTTTCCTGAAATTCTTCTTCGGGAGCGGCGGCAGGCTCTCTTTCAGCAGTTCCCTGGTGTTCTCGGCCCAAAAACTCCTGTACAGGAAAGAATTTTTCCCCTGTTTCCGATAATCGTCAATCAGGTCGTAGAAGTATGTCTCACGAATTCCCCTTATAGATTTTTCCATCGTATCCCCCTTGAGTAGCGCTCTGCCTGCCGGTAAGGGCCATCATAGATGCCGCTGTATACATCCAGTGCCTTATCCGTGTCCATCACAGGCGGGATATCCTGCTCAGCCAGATACAGAGCCACGATCTCTTCCAGATCTTCGCAGAAGCCCCTCATGACATCCTGTCCCGCCTGCTGAAACAGTTCCACGAAGCGTCTGCAGTGCCGGACATATTCACCTGAGGACTCAAAGGACATGGCCAGATACTCCATATCCACCTGCCTTTGTGCCTGGCGTTCCTCTGCCTCATACCATGCATCGTCACGGTATTCCGGGAAGTCCATACCATCGCCATAATCATCCTCTTCGTAATAGATATCTTCGATGTCATAACCGTCCTCCTCGTCATAGCTGTCTTCGGTGTCATAACCCTCCTCTTCGCCATAGCTGTCTTCGGTGTCATAACCGTCTTCCGTGTCATGGCCGTCCTCACCTTCGCGGCTGTCCCCGGCAATGCCCTCCTCCGACTGTGCCCCTTCCTCCGCCTTCTTCGCCAATGACCCGGGTCTGCGATTCAGGTAGATGCTTTTGAATTGATTCCGTTTCACATTGCCTTCATCTGTCAGGAAAGCGGGGCAATCCACAGGCAAACGCCCAACCAGATCAAGGCCATTGTTGTAACCTGCTCCCGGCCATGAGAGGACGCGGTAAAGATGGAGGCCGAACTGATCATCATAGCCCCAGAACAGTTCGTTCTTTTTGCCCTCATCCGGTTTTTCCATGACGCACCAGTTTCTCCAAAGCCGCCTCGCCTGTTCCAGAAGGAAAGCGAAATCCGTCCTCACCTCCATTTCTCTGCCTGTCACAAGGGCATAATCCCCCTTGCACAGGCAGCACCGCATGACCACGTAGAGATAGCTGCCGTACAGTTCCTGCCGCACCCGGATATAGGGTTCCACTATGCTTTCTCCTGTGGACGGATCTGTGAATGTGCCCTCCCGCTGCTTTGCTGCCCAACGGGATAAAAGTTCTTCCACAAAACCGGAAAGCTTCTCCTGGCTGAATTTTCCGTTCTCGTCCGTGATCTCTGGCTTGAAAGAGGCTTGATGCCCTTTCATGTATCCAAGGAGCCTGTCTGCTATATCCTGGATGCACAGCAGATTCTTTTGATAGTTCTCTGATTTCTTCCACAGCAGGCTCTTTTCATATGTCTCAAATTTTTTAATGATATTTGTCTCGGAATCATTAAAAAATAATTCCCTGCGTGCCTTGCTTTCTTCCTTCATGCTTTTCCTGCACCTTTCTTAAAATTTTGGATTTTGCATCTTTGGCATGCCTCTGCGCTTCTATCCTAACATGATTATTGGATGGGGTCAAATATGTATTTGTAAATTTTACGAATAAACTCAAACTGTTTGCGCGGTTTTCTGTTTCCTTCTGTGTTTTTCGCTTTCTTTATATGGCAGCAAAATCACGGATAAGATCCTGCCTCAGGTCAAAGAGTGGCATAGCGGAGCATACAGAGTAGTCCCGTCCCCTGGCTCCCATTTATCCCTTTGTATTTATGGACCGCGTTCATTATAAAGTAAGGGGAGAGGGACGGATCCTCAGCCGGGCTGCCTATGTAGTCCTGGGTGTCACAACGGAAGGATATAAGGAGATCTTAAGCATCACGGTAGGGGCCAACGAGACCAGCAAGTTCTGGCTGGGGAGGCAGGGTGACCTGAAGAACCGCGGATTAAAGGATGTGTTGTTTTTATGTCGACGGGCTGTCCGGTTTTAAGGAAGCCATCAGCGCTGTCTATCCCCAGGCCCAGATCCAAAGGTGTGTGTTTCATATGCTGAGGAATTCTTTTAAGTATGTCAACTATAGCGACTTGAAGAAATTTTCCAACGATTTCAAAGCGGTATATAACGCTCCCAATAAAATGGCCGCGTATTCGGAACTGGAAATACTCAAAGAAAAGTGGGGACGAAAATACCCTTACGCAATCCGCGATTGGGAAAATAACCGGGAGGATGTAAGTTCCTTTTTCCAGTTCTCAGAAGAAATAAGAAAAATATGTATACCACAAATATTCTAGAGGGTCTAAACCGTCAGTATCGAAAAGTAACAAAGACTAAAAGTGTATTTCCCAGTGACCAGTCTTTAGAAAAAATGCCGCATCTGGCCAGTGAAAATATCACGAAAAAATGGACACAGAGATACCGTGGATGGGATCAGGTGTTGAACCAGTTGATCGTATTATATGGGGAAAGGCTGACTGAATATTTATAAAAAAGAAAAAGCCAGGGCGGCTTACCTTAACTGAGAGCCGCCCCAGCCTTATTCCATCGGCATTTAAAGGATTGCCAGGAAATCCCAGTCTTATGAGGGAAACCTAACCTCCCATAGACACAGAATTTTTTACATCCTCCTCCAAACCCATAGCATGATACTTCAAAAATCTTCCCTTTCCGTTAGGAGAACATTGAGTTCCCTGCCATCCGCAAAACAGTCATCTGTAAATCCGTTGATTCCCTCCATGAAAAGCCGTACCGCTTCTTCTTTGGAAAATTCAACGGATTCAATCCTTTTCTTTAATACCGTAACCGTGCGAATATTTATCATGTTTTTTATCATAGGATACCACTCCCCTTTTCCATTTCGTCCTCACGGTTAGCAAGGTTCTTTATTGGCGGATTGCTTGTTTTTTGCTATAATCTTTCCAGTCACCCGACCACTGTTCGTCTGGCGGCAACCTTTCTAAAATAGCCTGTTAAATCACGCTGTTTTCCAACACTTTCTACATCAATGGCAGTAAGACATTTGGGAAACCATTTCAGATTTTTTCCCATAGCGTTTATGATAATATTCACTTTTGCGTTTGTAACTGGCTCTGTTGAAATATAAAGAGAATGATTCTTACACTCAAATCCCTGCGCCGTCATAATTTTTTCTATATCTTTCCATGCTTTCCGATAATATTTCGGATTCAATGTGAATTTGGGACGTGGATAGTATTTTTTTAATTTTTGTTCACTCAAACGAAGATATACCTGCCGCCGGGGAGTGGCAGAATGAAACAGGGGGATTGCTTCTATTGCCTGCTTCTTAAATATTCCCTTTCTTATCTGTTTGTATAATTTTCTTAATTCCGGTATCTGTCGCAATACATCTTCTGACTTCCCATTTTCAACGTACTCACAGGAAGCCGCACATTTCAAAAACCAGTTCCCTTTTATCAGATCAATAAGAACTGCCCATATGCTTCCGTAATCCTTTTCCCTGCCAGAGCATAAAAGTGCTTCATCATCAGATACACAGACAAGCCCTCTCTGCTCAAAGTGCTTTTTCAGTGTATGGTAAACACCGTCCTTCTCAATTCCATTCTTTTCCATAAGCCTGTCATTAAAAGTAAACCTTACCTGCAATTCAAACATATCCAACTCCCCTTATTTAATGTTTGTACATATATCAAAAAATCCCTCTTATGGGATTACCAGTATAACAAACATTTGTTCATTCCGCAAGGGCATGTTCTAACCAACCGCACATTTCCGTATCCGTTATCTTCACTCCGTCCTTAAAGATAGCCACCTGTGGGAAACTTACAGTGTTATCGTATATATAAACATCGTCACATAACTGTATGGCTGTTTTCAGATTTTGCAATGAACTCTCATACCTTT
>CAJUSJ010000006.1 GCA_910588865.1 uncultured Lachnospiraceae bacterium | reverse complement strand
CTTTTTATCACTGGCACCCAAAAACAGCCTTAAATGGCGTATATGGGCCTCACAGACCTATCCAAAGACCAAAGGAGCAACAGTTGTGTTTCTTCCTTATCTACAATACAGAACTTATGGTGCATCAGATTCTTTCCCCAGTTTCCAAAATGAGGTATCTTTATACAATGAAATTGACTTTCCAATTTTAAAAACAAACTATGGTTACTATCTTCATCCGACTCTATGATACAATAATCCGGAATATTATTGAACAGCGGTAATCCTGTCTAATGCTTCCAGATAAAACTCCATCTTTCCCATATACTCCGGCTTAAAATCATCAATTTTTAAGTCAATTGCAACTAAGCACTGCAGCTCTCTATGATAAAAGAGCAGATCGATAATAATCATTATTCCCAACCTGAACATGATACTCTTCGTCGATAAAAAGAAAATCTCTTCCAAATTCAAGAAGGAATTTTTTCATATTCTTCAGTATCCTTACCCTTAAAGCTGACAACGATTCGTGAGCCATCAATTCCTTTTACTTGACCGGTTCCAAACGGCTTGCGCATGATGATCGTTCCGGCATGCGCCCCACTGGCATCCAACTTGATCACCTGCTTCTTCTGAACCGGATCTGTCAGTGTAGGCGGAACATATGACAGCCAGTCCTAAGCAACGAAAACACTAACCCTTAACCTGGTATCATCTAAAAATGCCGCAAAGCTTCCACAATCATCTTCTCCGTTTCCGGCGGGCAAGTCGGCACTTTTGTGTCTGGCTTCTTTGACTTATTGTAATTCTCTCTCATATCCAGCCCATACTTGCGCTCTATCTGAGCAACATATAAAACAGAAACCTTTACCCCATAATGCTGTAATACATACTGTTTTATCTTATCATAAGTAGCTGTCGTTTCTGCCGGGGGTAACATCCTCCGGCTCAAGGTCTACCGAAACCCTGATATAATCATCGATATGTTGTTGGGACAAAAGTACGCACGTCTCCACATGCCCCGTCAAACAAAACATATCACAGCACCTGACCTTCCTCACCTCATACCCCCTGTCACACAGATACCTCACATCCCTCGCCAGCGTAGCGGAGTCGCAGCTGACATACACCACCCTCTCCGGCCCCATTTTCACAATCGTGTCCAGGCATTTCTCGTCGCATCCTTTCCGGGGCGGGTCCACCACGACCACGTCCGCGCGGATTCCGTTTTTCTCATACTCCCGGGGCAGCACCTCCTCGGCCCTGCCCAGAAAAAACTCCACATTCTCGATCCCATTGATCCTGGCGTTTTGTCTGGCGTCATCCACGGCCTGGGAAACAATTTCAACCCCAAACACCTTTCTGGCCTTCCGCGCCAGAAACAGGGAGATGGTCCCTATTCCGCAGTAAAGATCCCACACCACCTCTTCCCCCGTAAGTCCCGCGTATTCCAAAGCCGTTCTGTACAGCTTCTCCGTCTGGGCCGGATTCACCTGGTAGAAAGACAGGGGGGATATCTGGTACTTCACATCGCCGATAAAGTCCGTGATATACCCAGGCCCAAACACATGGATGAGCTCCTGCCCCATGATCACGTTGGTGCGCTCAGTGTTGACGCTTAAAGAAATGCTTGTCATCCCATGAATGTTCCTCAGCCCCTCCACCAGCTCCTCCTGATGAGGAAGGATGTGCCCGTTTATTACCAGGCACACCATCAGTTCTCCTGTGCGGAAACCCTTGCGGATCAAAACATGGCGCACAAGTCCGCTGTGGCCCGCCTCGTCATAGGGCCGGATGTGAAATCTTTCCATAAAATCCTTAATAAGTCTTAGGATCTCCCTGTTCTCCTCCACCCCCAAAAGACAATCCTCCTGGGGTATGATCACATGGGTCCGGCCCGCGTAAAATCCGGTCACGATGTTTCCGTTTTTGTCCGCGCCAATGGGAAACTGGGCCTTATTGCGGTATCTCCAGGGATTTTCCATTCCCATGACCGGAAGAAAAACCGCACCCGGACAGTCTTTATCCTCTGCCCCTTCTTCCTCCACCCTTGAGAGCCCCTCCAGCTTCCCGACGCGCACAAGATTGTTGTACACCTTGTTCTCCTTAAACTTAAGCTGCTCTTTGTAGCTCATGGCCTGGAGCTGGCAGCCGCCGCACTGGCGGGCCACAGGGCAGAGGGGCTTTACCCTCCCCGGGGAGGGTTCTAAAACCTTCTCAAGCCTCGCGAATCCATAAGATTTTTTCGTCTTCATGACCCGGGCCTCCACCTTGTCCCCGATCACGGTGTCCTTAATAAACCAGATGTATCCGTCCTGCTTTCCAATACCTGCCCCGTCGTCGCTCATATCCTCTATGGTCACTGTAAATGTGTCGTTTTTCTTCATATCCATCTCTGATCTCTCCTCACGTCATATGTATCATTCTATTTGTTTTTCTCCCTGAGCGCAAGAAATTCTTTCAACCTTTCTTAAGAATTACTTCCAGAATTTTACACATCTTTTATGAAATACACAAACTCTATTCACAATTGCCTGTTATTATATAACCATGATATCGAAAAGATATGAAATGGCCCAAGGAAGGCGGACAAGCTTCTTTCTCACAGGCCAAACCCATACAATGAGGCAGGCGGCAACAAGCGCGCGACCGCTGCCAGCCTCGACAAACAATTCAAGCGGCCCTCCTGCTTTTCATATAGATTCAGCAATACAACAAGAAGAGTCCTGGAAAAAGTGATGAATTTCATCCCTTTTTCCAGGACTCTTCTTGTTCTCGCTCTAGGCTTCCACGGTCTTTCTTATATTGGTCTCCAGGTGGCGATTATACCCGGTCCAGGCCTGGTTTTCGCTGATGCCCCTCAGGGCCTCGATCATGGTCTCCAGCTTGGCGTCCGCGTTGTCCGCGAAGTTCAGGGCAAGGGCCTCCAGGATGGCTGGTTTTTTTGGTGAACCGTACTCCAGCTCGCCGTGATGGGCCAGGATGCAGTGCTTCAGCTCCAGCTCCAGCTTTGGCGGGAAATCGGGGATCTCCCGGATCTTTTCCCCCAGCAGCTCTGTGCCGATCATGATGTGGCCCAGAAGCTGCCCCTGGTCTGTGTAGTCATTTTCCGGAAATCTGGACAGCTCTTTCAGTTTTCCGATATCGTGGAACATGGCGGCGGCCAGCAGCAGATCCCTGTTCAGCTCCCGGTAATATCCAGCGAAATAATCGCACAGCTTCACCACTCCCAGGGTATGCTCAAGAAGCCCGCCTACGAAGCCGTGATGGACGCTTTTCGCGGCGCTGTGAAACTGGAAGGCCTTCGCGAACTCGGGGTCTTCTATGAAAAACGCTGACGCCAGTTTATTAAGGTGCGGATTCTTTATGGATCTCACATACTGGACCAGGTCCTGGTACATCTTGCCGATATCCTTGGAGGACATTGGCAGATAGTCTGCCTCCACATACTCCCCCTCTTCCACCCTGCGGATCCTTTTTACATTCAGCTGGTTGGAACCCTGGAACACTGTCACATCCGCGTCCACCCGCACATAGTCCATGACCTCAAAACTGCCTATACCCGGCGATCCCAGATCCCAGATCTTGGAATCAATGATCCCTGTCTTGTCCTGCAGCACCAGATTGCCGTATTCCTTTCCCGATTTGGTCAGCGCGATCTGTTTGCTCTTGCACAGATACACCTCCGATATGCGCATCCCTTCTCTGAGGGTGTCAATATACTTCATCGTCTCTCCCTTCTAAAACTTTCACGCGCCCCTCGCGGACGCTCCATTATACATGGTATCCCCGCCCCTGGCCAGAACTATGCCTCCGGCCCGCGGCGGTCCTGAACCCGGCGGACCCGGCAAAGCCAGACCTGTCACCTGGCCCCCACGGTCACCTGATATTCTAATTCTTTGTATTCCTCAATAGCCTTTCTCTGAACCACAACCGTTACAACCGCTCCCTGATTGAGAGCTTCCACCTGATTTTGATAATCTTTGATTGTCGCGATATCCTTGTCATCGATCCGGACGATGATGTCTCCGTTCTGTATGCCGGCGTTGTACGCGGGACCGTCAGGCACACATTCTCCCACGTAGACTCCCTGGGGGATTCCCTGGTCTGCCATGGAGCCGCTGACCTCCTGGCCGTATATGCCCATGTAGGGCACTGGATATCCGTTGGACATCCGCTCCAGCACGGACTTGTAATCCGATATGGCCATGGCCACCGTAACTCCGGTCTGGCCCTCCTCATCATACATGTCCGTCACCCAGCCTATGACTTCCCCGGCCATGTTCACCAAAAAGGTTCCTGACTTGGCGTCGCTTCTCACATCCGCGTACAAAAGCCGGGAAACACCGTCAGCCACCTGCACATTGCGGGCCACATAAGAAATGCTTCCATAGGCGCTGGAGTGGACAAGCCCCGCCGGGGCCCCGAGCGCGGCCACCAGGTCTCCCTGTTTCACACTGTAGGAATTGCCCAGCTTCAGCACAGATACGCCCATGAGGGTAGTCTCGTCTAATTGCCCCACATCCACGCTCACAATGGCCATACCGGATATGGTATCCATTTCCTTGATCATACCGTCGGCCTGAGTGCTGTCTCCAAATGTCACCTTTATGGAGTCAGCATTTTCCACAGCCTTATCTGGTGTCAAGATCAGCAGTTCCTGCCCTGTTGAGGCGATCACCGCCCCCGCGTAGAGGCCCGCTGTCTCCACCGAATTGTCAAACCAGTCCGTCTCCTGCCTGAGGGAGTGGACTTCCACGATCCCTTTATCCGCCTCCCGGACCAGGCTGCCGAGGACCCCGTAAAGGCCATCCAGATCCCGGGCAGAGTAGGAACGAGTCTCCAGCACGGATTCTATGACCTCCTCAATAGGCTCTGTCTCTTCCTCGGTCTCGGTTTCCGGCTCCTCCAAAGACCCGCTCTCCTCTGTACTGCTTTCGCCCTCTGTCTCCTCGGTCTGGCTCTCTCCTTCACCTGGCTGGCTCTCCCCGGGGGCTGTCCCGCTCTCCCCCGCTCCGGTGGAGGACTCCGGCTCATCCTTTGGGATGGTAACAGGGACGCTCTCCTCCTCAGGCTGTTCAACCAGATATTTTTCCGCCAGCGGCCTCATAACCGCGAAGCTGGCCCCCGCGGCCGCTCCACCCAGAGCCGCGATAAAAACAAAAGCAGCCATCCGTTTTATAAGCTGCCTTCTTGTCATAGGCGGTCTTGCTATCTTTTCCCGTATAAACGGGCGCTTCTCACTGGGTTCCTGCCCGGGACTGTTGATATCTGGCATATATTTCCTCCTTGAGGCATCGGCCTGCTATAAATTCCCTAAAAGCACCTTGTCTGCCGCCTGGGCAAACCCATCGTCGTCGCTGCTGGCCACAACAGCATGGGCCAGGTTTTTGATGGTCTCCTGGGCATTGGACGGGGCGTAGGAGACAGGAAACAGCTGAAACATGGACAGATCGTTCATGCCGTCTCCCACCACTGCTACCTCTTCCCTGGAAAGGCCTTTTAAGCGGATCACTTTGTCCAGTATGTAGCCCTTCTGGGCCTCCTGGTCCGTGACCTCCACATTATCGTCAAAGGAAGATAAAAATGAGATTCCACTTATGTCTTTGAGCCGCTCTTTCGCGGCGGCGATCCTGCCGGCCTCCTCTGGTGTTCTGACAAAGGCTTCCACTTTCATGATCTCCAAGTCTTTTTGGAGAAATTCGTCAAAATCCGTTACCTTAACAAGCTGGTTGCAGGGCAGGTACCTGTACTTGCCGCCATCGTCGAATTCCTCCTTTTCCCGGCCAAACCGTTTTTGGCTTCTCTCGATAAAGGCCTCCCTGACAGCTTCGGGTTCGTCTCCTGTGTAAAATCCGTCTGTAGTAAAGATCATATGCGGGATCCGGGCATCCATGAAGATCTTTACGATCTCTTTTACAAGAGTTTTTTTCAGATAGCAGCTCATAAGCAGCTTTCCCCGGCAATCTACGTACTGAGATCCATTTCCCAAAATCGCCTCACACTCCAGGCCGTATCTGCTGGTGATGGAATATACTCCCTGGTAGTCCCTGCCAGAAGCGATCACGAATTCTATGTTGTTTTCCGTAAGGCGGCGTATGGCCTCCAGATTCTTCGCGGATACCTCCGCCTTTTTATTCAAAAGCGTCCCATCCATATCACTGACTACCATTCGGATCATCCCATGTCCCTCCTGTCTTATTTTCCTTAAAGGGAATTTTAACATGACTGGCGGAGAATGGCAATGATTTTGCGGTGTTTTTCGACATTCATTTTCATAAAACATTGAGGAATGTTTTGGGGCCGCCCGGTGAAGCCCGGGTGATAAAAGCAAGCAGCAGCCCTGGCCGCTGACGCCATACCTGGGCTGCTGTTCTTTTATTTACACATAAAACATTATTTTGCCTCTTCAAGTGCCGCGGACACGGCTTCCATGATGCCCTTGCTGGTGTTGGTGGCACCGGACACAGCGTCAACCTCTGCTGTCTGGTTCTTGATGATCTCTTCCACCACGCCTTTTTCCGCGGCCTCATAGATTCCGGCTGTCTCACCGTGCTCTTTTAAGGTTATGGAGACAATGCTGCCGCCCTCTACGGTCACTTCAACGGTAATGTCGCCATTGTTGCCCTTGCCGGTGCCTTCGTAGACGCCATCCTTATAGTCTCCCTGAACCGCGGGAACTGCCCCGGCGGTATCTTCCTCAGCGGTGATCTCAGCCTCGGTGTGACCGCCGTTGTCTGCCACATAGTCCTCTGCCATGGAACCAGCGATACGGCCAAATACCACAATATCAGTGACCGCGTTTCCGCCTAAACGGTTGCCGCCATGAACTCCTCCTGTAACCTCGCCCGCGGCGAATAAGCCTGGGATGGCGCTTCCATCCTCCTTCAGCACCTGAGTCTGGGTATCGATCTTAACGCCGCCCATGGTGTGATGGATGGCCGGGGCGCACAGCGCGGCATAGTACTTGGGCTGATCCAGAGGAAGCTCCATGCTCTCCCTGTCGAATTCCTCATCCTTGCCTGCTGCCTGATATCCGGCGTAAGCTGTCAGTGTCTCCGCCAGAGCCGTTCCGTCCACACCGATAGCCTCTCCCAGCTCTTCCGGCGTGTCTGCCTCTGTTACGATCCCCGCTTTTATGTAGGACTCAATGGCTGCCAGACTGTCTCTCACCGCCTGGTCAAATACAAGGTAGCACACTTTGTCGGTCTGCTCCAGAATTGCCGCGGATACCACGTCCCTGGTCTCCAGCTCATCAACGAAACGCTTGCCCTCTTTGTTTACCAGGATGGCTCCGTTGCCCCGGACGCCTTCTGTATACATGGTCTGGGTGTCAGGATTTACAGTTGGATGGGTCTGGATCTGCTCCATATCCACAAAGTCAGCGCCCAGCTCCTTTGCCATGACAATGCCGTCGCCTGTGGCTCCGCCGTGGTTGGTGGTGCAAAAGCCCGCCAGATCCGGCTTATACTCTACCACCATCTCGGAGTTGGCTCCGAAACCGCCTGTGGCCAGAACCACTGCCGTACAGTCGATGGTGAATTCCCTGCCATCCTTGTCGGTCGCTGTCACACCGCTTACCTTGCCGCTGTCATCCACCAGGATCTTCTCTGCTTTGGTTTCCAGAAGAACCGGGATCTTAAGCTCCGCTACTTTGTCATTGAGCGCCTTCACCAGCATGGGGCCTACGGCTGATGTGTCGCTTGGCCTGTGGATACGCTTTACGCTCGCGCCTCCAAACATGCCCACAACGCTTAAATCCCCGCCAATGTCATTTACCCAGTCCACTGCCGCGGCAGAGTTCTCTGCCATGACGGTTACCAGGTCTTTATCGTTTAATTCCTTGCCGCCCTTCATGGTGTCTTCTATGAAAAGCTCTATGGAATCTTCAATATTGTCCGCTTCCTGATAAGGTGTCTCCGCCGCGTTGAGTCCGCCGGTGGAACGGGTGGTGTTGCCTCCGGTGATGGGCATCTTCTCTAAAATCACCACATCCGTGGCGCCATCCTGAACAGCCTGGATGGCCGCTGTCATGCCTGCCCCGCCTGCTCCGATGACCACGATATCCGCCTGCTGATTTTCTCCGGCCGCTTCTTCCTCCACAGCCTCTGTCTCGGCCTCGGTTGTATCCGCCGCCGTGGTGGTCTCCGCCGCCGTGGTGGTCTCAGCAGTCGTGGCAGTCTCCGCCGCTGTCGTGGCGTCGGCGCTCTGGCCGCCGCAGGCCGCCAAAGACAAGGCCATGGCTCCAGCCAATACCACTGACATCAGTTTCTTACCTGATTTTCTCATAAATTTTCCTCCTGAAATAGTTCAGCCCCAGCTCTTATATAAACCCTGGGGCTGTAACTGTAGTCTATCACTCCGTTAAATTAGTGTCAATCCAAACAATCAAATCTTAAGAAAAAATCCCCCTTAAGAACTATATTTTATGGTATAATAGGAAAAGCGCTGAGACCCCGCGAACCCGCTTAAACAATGCTCCTCCTCAAATAATCACACAAAAAAGGACTTAAATAAAAATATGAACAAAAAATCTTTAAAAACCCTAGAATACGACAAAATCATCTCCCAGCTGGCCGAATACGCCTCCTCCCCTTTAGGCGCGGGGCTGTGCCGGGATCTGCTGCCTTCCACCGACATCGGGGAGATCCGCAGGACCCAGGCAGAGACCTCTGACGCCCTCACCAGGGTACGCCAGAAAGGCAGCGTTTCCTTTTCCGGGCTGAGAGATGTAAAGGACTCCCTAAAACGCCTGGAGATCGGCAGCTCCCTGAGCATCACAGAGCTTCTGTCCATCAGCTCCATTCTCACCGTGGCTTCCCGGGCCAAGGCCTACGGGCGGCATGAGGAATCTGAGCTTCCTGACGACTCTTTAGAGGAGACATTCCGCCTTCTTGAGCCCCTGACCCCCCTCAACACAGAGATCCGGCGGTGCATTCTGTCCGAAGACGAGGTCAGCGACGACGCCAGCCCAGGGCTGCGCCATGTGCGCAGGTCCATGAAAGTGATCAATGACCGGGTTCACACACAGCTGAACTCAATCCTCAACTCCAACCGTTCTTATCTCCAGGACGCGGTTGTGACCATGCGGGATGGACGCTACTGCCTGCCCGTGAAATCGGAGTACAAGAACCAGGTGTCCGGCATGGTCCACGACCAGTCCGCGACCGGGTCCACCTTGTTTATCGAGCCCATGGCCATTATCCAGCTGAACAACCAGCTCCGGGAGCTGGAGATCCAGGAAAAGAAAGAGATCGAGGCGGTTCTGGCGGATCTAAGCAACCAGGCCGCGCCCTTCGCGGAGCAGATCCGCCTTGACCAGGAGCTTCTGGCCTCCCTGGATTTTATCTTTGCCAGGGCCGGGCTGGCCAGACATTACAAGTGCAGCCAGCCTGTTTTCAACACCAACGGATATATCAACATCAAAGAAGGACGCCATCCCCTGCTGGACCCGTCCAAGGTGGTTCCCATCAATATCCACCTGGGCAGGGAATTTGACCTGCTGATCGTCACTGGGCCCAACACAGGGGGAAAGACCGTGTCCCTGAAAACCGTGGGCCTGTTCACCCTTATGGGCCAGGCCGGGCTCCACATCCCCGCCTTTGACGGCTCAGAACTGGCTGTGTTCGAGGATGTGTTTGCCGATATCGGCGACGAACAGAGCATTGAGCAGAGCCTGAGCACCTTTTCCGCCCACATGACCAACATTGTGTCCATATTAGATCAGGCGGACAGCCGCTCCCTGTGTCTCTTCGACGAGCTTGGGGCCGGCACAGACCCTACGGAGGGAGCCGCGCTGGCCATTGCCGTCCTGAGCTTTCTCCACAATATGAAATGCCGTACCATGGCCACCACCCACTACAGCGAGCTGAAGGTTTTCGCCTTGTCAACTCCCGGGGTGGAAAACGCCTGCTGCGAGTTCAGCGTGGAGAATCTCCAGCCCACCTACCGTCTCCTCATCGGCATCCCGGGCAAGAGCAACGCCTTTGCCATATCCAAAAAACTGGGGCTGCCTGACTTTATCATTGAAGACGCCAGAAATCATCTGGAAGCCAACGACGAGACCTTCGAGGACCTGATCGCCCACTTGGAGGAGAGCAGGCTGACCATTGAGAAGGAGCATGCCGAGGTCAAGGCCTACAAGGAGGAAGCCGCCAAGCTGCGGGCCCGCCTTTCCCAGAAGGAAGAGCGCCTGGACCAGCGCAGGGAAAAGCTTCTGCGCCAGGCCAACGAGGAGGCCCAGCGGATCCTCAGGGAGGCCAAGGAGACCGCGGACCAGACCATCAAAAACATTAACCGCCTGGCCTCCGCCTCCGGCGTCAACAAGGAGCTGGAAGCGGAGCGGACCAAGCTGCGGGAGAAGATGAACCAGGTGGATCAGAAGCTGACCGTGAAGACCAAGGGACCCAAAAAGACCATCTCAGCCAAGACCCTCCAGATCGGAGACACGGTCAAGGTGCTTTCCTTAAATTTAATAGGAACCGTCAGCACCCTTCCCAACGCCAAGGGGGATCTGTACGTCCAGATGGGCATCCTCCGCTCCCAGGTTAACTTAAAAGACCTGGAGATGGCCGAAGAGCCAAAGGACAGCGCGGCAGACACCTCCCGGTCCAGAGAGAAGACGGGAAGCGGAAAAATCAAGATGTCCAAGTCCTTCTCCGTGTCCCCTGAGATCAATCTGATCGGCATGACCACTGACGAGGCTGTCCCTGTGCTGGACAAATATTTAGATGACGCCTATCTGGCTCATCTGCCCCAGGTCCGGGTGGTTCACGGCCGGGGAACAGGAGCCCTGCGGGCAGCGGTCCACAAGAAACTGAAAAAATTAAAATACGTGAAAGAATTCCGGCTGGGCGAGTTCGGCGAAGGGGATTCCGGCGTTACTATTGTTGTTTTTAAGTGATGGGGGAGGTATTGAAATGGCAGAAAAACAGCGGGTGCTCATTGTTGACGATGATGTCAATATCGCGGAGCTGATCTCGCTCTATCTCATAAAAGAATGTTATGAAACCCTGATCGTAAATGACGGGGAGGAGGCTCTCCGGGTGTTTCCCGAATTTAATCCCAACATTATCCTTCTTGATCTGATGCTTCCCGGCATGGACGGATACCAGGTGTGCCGGGAGCTGCGGACCTCTTCCCAGGTTCCCATTATCATGCTGTCCGCCAAGGGCGAGATCTTTGACAAGGTCCTGGGGCTGGAGCTGGGGGCTGACGACTACATGATCAAGCCCTTTGATTCCAAGGAACTGGTGGCCCGGGTCAAGGCAGTGCTGCGCCGGTGCCACACCACCTCATTTTCCGCCGCCGCGTCCGGCACAGACCAGCAGGGGGATTATGTGGAATTTCCGGATCTCATCGTGAACCTGACCAACTACGCTGTGACCTACAACGGCCATTCCGTGGAAATGCCTCCCAAGGAGCTGGAGCTTCTCTATTTCCTGGCCTCATCTCCCAACCAGGTGTTCACAAGGGAACAGCTTCTGGACCACATCTGGGGATATGAGTATATCGGCGACACCAGGACCGTGGATGTGCATATCAAGCGCCTTCGGGAGAAGATCAAGGACAACGCCAACTGGGCCCTGACCACCGTGTGGGGCATTGGCTACAAATTTGAAGTGAAACGGTAATTTTTATGAAGCACTCTCTGTACTACAAATTTATACTGGGCTACCTGGTTTTCGGGGTCCTCGGCTTTTTCGCGGTAGCCACTACCGCCTCGGAGCTGACCTACAACCAGCTCATATCCCAGGAATCCGAAACCCTCTACGACGAGGCCAATCTCCTGGCTGCCCGATACAGCCAGGTCTACAAAGGCAGGAACTTTAATATGGATTCCGCCCGCCCTCAGCTGGAGGCCGTGGCCACCTACTTAAAAGCGGAGATCTGGGTGGTCAACAGCCGGGGCGTCGTTGTGGTTGACAGCGGCCGTTCCCCCAGGGTGGGCATGACCATAACAGGCTTTGACCCCACCTTCAACGGCAACCGCCAATACACCATCGGCAACTACAACGACTGCTTCACCGAGGAAGTGTTAAGTGTCCGCGCGCCCATTACAGGCAACTACACCACCTACGGGTATGTGCTGATCCACCTGCCCTTAAGCCAGATTGAGGACTCCAGGGACGGGTTCCTCAATATCCTCTACATCGTGTCAGGGATCATCTTCGGCCTGTCCCTGATCATTCTCCTGGTGTTTACCAAGACCGTGTACCTGCCTTTAAAAAAGATCACAGAGGCCGCCAACCAGTACGCGGAGGGCAATTTAAAGTACAAGACCACCATAAATACCCAGGATGAGATGGGATACCTGGCCGCCACCTTAAATTACATGTCCGACGAGCTGGACAAGATGGAAGAGTACCAGAGAACCTTCATCGCCAACATCTCCCACGATTTCCGCTCCCCTCTCACCTCCATCAAGGGGTACTTAGAGGCCATCTTAGACGGCACCATCCCCCCTGAGATGTACGAAAAATATTTAAACCGGGTAATCTCCGAGACAGACCGCCTAAACAAACTGACCCAGGGGCTTCTCACCTTAAACTCCTTAGACAGCAAAGGCTATCTGTCCCGGACCAATTTTGACATGAACCGGGTGATCAAGGACACGGCCGCCTCCTTTGAGGGAACCTGTGATACTAAAAATATTGTCCTGGACCTGACATTTTCCGAAAATATCACCCTGGTGTACGCGGACCTTGGAAAGATTCAGCAGGTTCTCTATAACCTGATCGACAATGCCATCAAGTTCAGCCACCCGGATTCCGTGATCTATATCCAGACCACGGTAAAGTATGAGAAAGTCTTTGTCTCCGTGAAGGACACAGGCATCGGCATCCCAAAGGGCAGCTTGAAGAAGATCTGGGAGCGTTTCTACAAGACAGACCAGTCCCGGGGAAAGGACAAACGGGGCACTGGCCTGGGACTGGCCATTGTCAAGGAGATCATACAAAATCACGGGGAGACCATTGACGTCATCAGCACCGAGGGGGTGGGCACAGAATTTATCTTTACCCTGCCCAGAGCCACGGTGACATAAACCTCCTTACAAAAACAATGACAGGATCAGGTTAAATGCCGTGGCCGCCGGCCCCGGTACCGGGGATACAGAGCCGGGCAGACCACACCCAGGGTGCTGAAGAAAAAGCTTATGACCGCCCCGATGAGGCTGAAGGCTATGGGCACGATCCACACATGCAGGCTGCTTCCCGCCCAGGCTGACAACAGCTCAATGGTTCCTGCCTCAATGGCCACACCGGGGAGGTCTTTGTAGACAACGCCCGCTCTATCCTGACCCATTACCGCCTGGTACAAAATGAGCTGTCCGACATGGCCAACTTACAAGGCGGGCGGGTTATCCTGGGCATCAGTTCTTTCCGGGGAGAATATATGCTTCCGAAAATCCTGAAAAAATTTTATGAAAAATATCCCGGAGTACGGGTAGATATTGTGGAGGCCAACAGCATGGCCTTAGAAGATCATCTGGTCCGGGGATCTGTGGACCTGGCGATTGTAGCCCTCCCCCTGACCCGGGTGGACCATGAAGTGGAATTTTTAAAAAGAGATGAGATCTTTCTTGTCGCGAACCGACACCACCCCGTGATGAAACACGCCCGGAAGCGGGACGGCTCCCCTTATTACCGGGTGGATCTAAAAGACACGGCTGAGTATGAATATATTCTCAGCGATTATGACACCATCCTGGGCAGCATCAGCCGCCGGGAATTTAAAAAGGCCGGGGTCCGGGTGATTTCCCACAATTCCAACATTACCGCCGCCATGGGGGTGGCCATGGCCAGGGAAGGGCTGGGGCTGGCTCATCCCTACTCCACCTACCAGTCACGGGCAGCCCTGGCTCTGGACAGGGTGATACGGGAGACGGTATAGCGGGATTCTGGCATCCTCTTTGCCCTGTCAGAAACAATGACTTTATCGTCCCTGTTTTCTGGCGTATGCTACACCCCGGCCATTATATTTTCAAGATAAACGTCCAACTCATCAAGGGTACAATCTGCCCTGCCAGCCATCCTGTCCTCCTCAACCGCAAGCAGCTCCTCTCTAAGCTTCAACATTTTCTCCCTTCTGTTATAGGTTTCAATATCCATGACGACCAGTTCGCCCTCCCCATTTTTGGTGAAAAAAATCGGTTCCGCGATTTTTCCGCGCATATCAGTGATCTCATTATAATTCTGACGAACAGCAGCTAATATATTTTCTCCACCCTCTCCACCCCATACATCTCCATAAACCTCTCAAGGTCACCGCCTCCTTTCACCGCCATGACCTCAGTAAACTTCCCGGTCCTCCTGTCCTTGAACCCGGCCACCTGCTCCCCTGTACAGATACCGCATCTTACAACAGCTTTCTGATTTTCCCTGTCAAAGGAAACCTTCATCACAGCCTTTTTCCTCTTCCCAAACATACGCTCTCCCTACCGGTTCCGATACCGGTCCAGCAGCCGGTTGATCCGCCCTGCCGGGTTCAGCAGGTCGCTTAAGGAGGCGTCATGGTTTAAGTTATCAATAATCAGGGCAACATACTTACTCATATCCACGCTTCCATAGTAAGGCCTGGAGAGAAGCTCCGGACTCTGGTATACTAAATTGGTAGTAAAAATCCTGTCGATGATTCCGTCCTCATGAAACTTGTCAAACTTGTCCAGGCCATTGGTAAACAGGCCGAAGGTTGAGAATACGAACACCTTCCTGGCCTTCCGCCGCTTCAGCTCTGACGCCACATCCATCATACTCTCGCCGGAGGAGATCATGTCGTCTACAATGATCACATCCTTGCCCTCCACGCTGGTTCCCAAAAATTCATGAGCCACAATGGGGTTGCGTCCATCCACAATGCGGGTGTAGTCCCGGCGTTTGTAGAACATACCCATATCCAGTCCCAGCACATTGGCAAAATACACGGCCCGGGTCATGCCTCCCTCATCAGGGCTGATGACCATCATGTGGTCGCTGTCGATCTGAAGCTCCGTCTCCACCTTCAAAAGATGCTTGATAAACTGATATGTGGGCTGCACGGTCTCAAATCCCTTCTCTGGGATCGCGTTCTGGACTCTGGGATCATGGGCGTCAAAGGTGATGATGTTCTCAACCCCCATGTTGACCAGCTCCTGGAGAGCCAGGGCGCAGTCAAGAGACTCCCTGCTGGAACGCTTGTGCTGCCTTCCCTCATAGAGGAAGGGCATGATCACGTTGATCCTGCGGGCCTTACCCGCGGCGGCGGCGATGATTCTCTTTAAATCCTGAAAATGGTCATCTGGAGACATGTGGTTCGTCATACCGCATAAGGAGTAGGTCAGACTGTAATTGCACACATCCACCATGATATACAGGTCATCGCCCCGGACAGATTCTTCCAAAGCGCCTTTTGCCTCCCCTGAGCCGAACCGGGGGGTCTTGGCACCGATAATATAGGAATCTCGCTGATATCCGGCAAACGCAATGGTTGATTTATGTTCGCTTTCTCGCTCTTGTCTCCAGTTTACAAGATACTCATTTACTTTATTTCCCAATTCCGTACAGCTTTTCAGGGGAACAAGTCCAAGGGGGCCAACCGGAATGGTTTCAATGGTCTTCTCTTCGTATATCATGTTTTTCCTCCATCTATGCGGTTTTCTTCGACAAATCCTTTATATCATTATGACTGAAATTAGTCAAGATGATCAGCGTTTTTTTGTTCTGATATCCCCTCCGTACAGGGGGATGATCGAATACTGGCTGACGATCCTGGACGAGATCCTGTCCGAATACGTGTCCCTAAGCATGTCCATGGACAGATTGGTTGAGATGATGGTCCCCTTTTTCCGGATCAGCCGCTGGTTGACACAGTAAAAAAGCTGGGAGGAGACAAAAGCATTGTTCAGCTCTGTCCCCAGATCATCGATGATCAGCAGATCGCATTCCAGGATATGCTGGTACATGTCCTGCATTTCCTCCTCTGTGTCATAGTGGAACTTATTTTTAGAGAAAATGTCAAACAGGTCATTGGATGATAAGTAGATCACTGACTGGTACCGGTCAATCAGCTCCTTGGCAATACAGTTGGTGAGAAAGGTCTTCCCCACCCCGGTGCTTCCTGTAAAGATCAGGTTGCCGCCCTTCTCCTTAAAGCCTTCCACGTACTCCCGGCACCAACCGTAGACCTGCTTCATATAGTCGGCCACGGTCATGCCGATCTGGGGAATCACCTCCCGGTTATCATAGTAGTCAAAGGTAAATGCAGAAAAATTCTCTCTCTCCAGCACCTCCTTAATATTGGACTGGGCGTACAGAAGGCTTATCTCCTCTCTCTTAAAGCAGCGGCATTTCTTTCCATTTATATACCCGGTATCCTGGCAGTCCGGGCAGTGATAGCGGAGCTCCATATAGTCCGGGCTGTAACCATTGGCCTCCAAAAGCACGGTCTTCTGTTCCCTCAAATCCTCAAGATGCCGCTTCAGCACCTCCATGGCCTTATGATCTCCGTCTAAAAGCCGCTTCCCGCAGGCCACTGCCTGGGTGCTGATGGCATCATCAATCTGCCGGATCTGAGGAAGGTGGCGATAGATCTCCTTCACCCTCTTGTCCTGCTGATATTTATTTTGAAACTGACGTTGATTATAGATCCGCATGATCGCGTCATACTGGGAATTACTCAGTGCCATATCTCCCTCCTTGCTGACTTTCCGCCTGTTTTACCCTCACTTTTTATCCTCCAGCCTTTCCTTCAGACGTTCCAGCACCATGGCGTCATAGTTGGTGCCCCGCTGCTCAAAATTGTGGAACTGGTTTTTGGCAGGCTTTACCGCTCCTGTGCCCTTGTCATTCTTTCTGCCATCCCTCTTCTCGTCCATCCTTCCCACATCGGCCAGGACCCGGACCCCGCCCTTCTTCCAGTCTGACAGGATCTTGTCCGCATAGGAAAAGCTGGGCTTGTGGATGGCTTTTAAAGTCCGGCCGCAGGCCTCCAGGACGATATCCTTTGTAAATCCATATTCCCGAAACCATTTTCTGATCATGGCCTGTTCCGAATCCCCGGGTCTCCTGTCGCTGATGCCGAAAGCCTTCATGACTGCGAAGCCCTCTTTGGAAAAGGTGGATGTGTACTCTTTGGCCATATCCACGGTAACGATCCCCTTCTCGTGCCAGTTCAATGCCACGGACTCCAAATAGCGGATGCTGTAATGCCCTCCCTGGACACAGTACTCCACCAGATACTCCAAAAGCTCCGACGACATGCCTAGGGCGTCGTAGAGATAGGCGAAAACCTCGCACTCCCTGGGCGTGAACACCTTGTTCATATATTTTTGAGATATGTACAGAAGCTGGGTAAAATCCTCCTGGCCCGCCAGACGGCTCACCTGCTCCGGGGTGTACAGCTTCCGGCGTTCCCTGCCCGCCGCTGTTGCCGCCTCATTTCCCCCGCCGCTTCTGGCCGAAATTCCGCCATTGTCCCCGCTTTCCGGCTGTACCCCGGGACTTAGGTCTCCCGGGCTTACGGCTTCCTGGCCGCCGCCCGGGCCTGGTCTCCCTGCCGCCGCGTCAGCCTCCGCCAGCACTCCCTGCCTCACCCAGTACCCCAGAGCCCTCCTCACATCAGACTCTGTGTGGTTCAGCGCGTCGGCGATCTCTCCGATATCCCAATCCTCACCCTGGTGCCTCAAAAGGTACAGATAGACCTTCACGTACTCCCCGCTGGCCGCTGTCATGTACCTGTCAATAAACTCATTGGCCACCAGGGTGGCTTTTATCTCCAGACAGTTTCTCATATCCACAATTCACCCTATCCTTCCTCTCATTTCCAATCATACCACATGTGGATTCAAAAGAAAATAGGCGGGATTTATCCACCATGGGATTGTGGATAATGTGGATAATGTGGAAGGCAGGTCTACATAATCAGGAAAAATCTGTCGTATTTTGTAAAATCCCCTGAAAATCAAGGCTTTCCAAATTTACACACTATTTATTATGTAAATCAAGAAATCCACAGAGGTTTTCCCCGAAAAATGTTGAAAACTCTGTGGATAATGTGGATAACTTACCTTCCAAGGAGGTTTTCCCCCACATTTACAATATCTCCGGCCCCCATAGTTATCAACAAATCACCGTGAACACAATTTTTTAAAATAAATTTCTCAATTTCTTCAAATGTGGAAAAGTAGTGGGCAATGGTCCCTCTTTCCCGGATCCTCTCCGCGATATCCCGGGAGCTGATCCCCAAAGTGTCGGTCTCCCTGGCCGCGTAGATGTCCGCCAGGATCACCTCGTCAGCCGCAGCGAGACTCTCCGCGAACTGGTCAAGGAAAGCCTTTGTCCTGCTGTAGGTGTGAGGCTGGAACACGCACCACAGCCTTCTGTGTGGATAATTTTTTGCCGTGGCCAGGGTGGCCGCGATCTCCCTGGGGTGGTGGGCATAGTCGTCGATGATGGTGACGCCGCCCATCTCCCCTTTCTTCTCAAACCTGCGGTTGGTTCCCATAAAACGGGCCAGGCCCTCTTTGATAGCCTTCATGTCCACTCCCAGCTCCCGGCACAGGGCAATGGCCGCCAGGGCATTGTACACATTATGCTCACCCGGCACTCCCAGTGTGATGACCTCTGCCTTCTTCCCCCCGATCATCAGGTCAAAAGTATCCCGCGCGTACTCGTCATACACAATATGTCCCGCGCTGTAATCGCTTTTGGGGTCGCGGCCCACGGTCACCACCCGGCACTTAAGGCCATCCGTGATCTCCTGATAATTTTCAATGTCGCTGTTGATCACCAGCACCCCTTCCCTGGGGAGACGTCTGGCGAACAGGTGGAAGGAATGGCGGATATCGTCAAGATCCTTAAAGAAATCCAGGTGATCCTCCTCAATATTTAAGATCACCTCCATATTGGGGTAAAAGGACAGAAAACTGTTGGTGTACTCACAGGCCTCTGTCACAAACAGCTCAGACCCGCCTACCCGGATATTGCCTCCAATGGAATTTAAGATGCCTCCTACGGATATGGTGGGATCCCTGTGGGCCGCCATAAGGATCTCTGTCACCATGGAGGTGGTGGTGGTCTTCCCATGGGTTCCGGCAATGCCGGCCGCATATTTATAATTCTTCATCATCTGCCCTAAAAGCTCCGCCCGGCTCAGCATGGGAATCCCCCTCTTTGCCGCCTCCGCGTATTCCGGATTGTCCGGGTGCACTGCCGCTGTGTACACTGCCGCGTCGATGCTGTCCGTGATGTTGGCTGCCTTCTGTCCGTAAAACACCTTCGCCCCTCTGTTCTCCAAATGGTCGGTGAGCCCTGATCGGTGGGTGTCAGAGCCGGACACCTTAAACCCTTCCTCCATAAGGATCTCAGCCAGACCGCTCATGCTGATCCCGCCGATACCGATAAAATGCACATGACATGGTTTACTGAAATCTATCTCATACATACTTATTTCCGCCTTTACTCTTTATAGGAAGCCAGGTACGGCTTCCTTCTTATTATAATAAAAAAGAGCAGGAAAATCTACTGATTCTCCTGCTCTTTTGTTCAAAATATGATACAATAGAGATACTGTTCACATGCCCTGTGACAGCGTCACTACTAATGAATACCCGCGAATCGCTCACATAAGGAGGAAACTTGCCATGAAAGAACTTGTAAAAAAACTGACACAAGGTTATACAGACCTGCAGCTGAAACATTTTCACCATCTCCACGCCCACCCGGAGCTGTCCTTTCAGGAGTATGAGACCAGCGCTTACATCAAAGAACACCTGACCGGGCTGGGCATCCGCCTTCAGGAGGGCATCCGCGGCACCAGCGTAGCAGGTATCCTGGAAGGCTCTGTCCCTGGGCCTGTGATCGCTTTCCGGGCAGACATTGACGCCCTTCCTGTCCAGGAAGAAACCGACCTTCCTTACAAGTCCGCGACTTTCGGGGTAATGCATGCCTGCGGCCACGACAGCCACACCGCCACCCTCCTGGCCTTTGCCGCCCTTCTGGCCCAGCATCGGGAGCTCATAAAGGGAACGGTAAAATTCATCTTCCAGAGCGGAGAGGAAAAGCTTCCCGGCGGTGCCAAAAGCCTGTGTGAGGACGGCGTCATGGATGACGTAGACGCCATCTATGGGCTCCACTGTTCCGCCAACATGGCCCTGGGTGAAATCGTCTCCAATATGGGGGCCGACTCTGCCTGCGTCGGGGTCTATGAGGTGACGGTCAAGGGCAAAGGAGGACACGGCAGCGCCCCCCAGAACGGGGTAAATCCTGTCCCCGTGGCCTGCCTTCTGGCCTCTGCCGTCAACCAGCTCCTGGCGGAGAAGGCCAGCCCCTTAGAGAAAGCGGTTTTCACCGTATCTTACATACAGGGCGGCCAGTATCCCAACATCATCCCGTCGGAAGTGACCCTGGGCGGTAATTTAAGAACTTTTAACAACGACCTTACCGATTCCCTGTTTAAGCACTTAAACAAGGTTTGTGAGGGGATCTGCGGCGCTTATGGCTGTACCTGCCAGGTAACCACCACCGTCGGCTACCCCTCCACCGTGAACACGGAGACAGAGACTCTTCTGGTCCGCCAGGCAGCGGAGGCCATGGGCTATGTCTGGAAAACAGAAGAGCCGGGCCTTGGAGGAGAAGATTTCAGTTACTATCTTCTGAAAAAGCCCGGCACCTTCTTCCATGTGGGGATGGCGGACCCGGACCTTGTGGACCAGGCCGCTCCCCATCACAACTGTAAATTCCAGATCGACCAGAGAGGGCTGTCGATCGCTCTTGAACTGGAGCTTGCCGTGTACCTGAAAGCAGTGGAGGCCTATTAGATCAGACCCACTCCTTCATCTCCTCCATGGTTGGGTAGGAGGCAATGGCCCCATGCTTTGTCACGCTGATGCCGCAGAAGGCGTTGGCGAACTTAAGGCAGGCTTCCAGCTCCTCCCCAGCCACGCTGGACAGATTCTCAGCCGTCACCTTTAAGGAGGCCAGCCGGTATAAGAAAGATCCGATAAATCCGTCTCCCGCTCCCGTGGTGTCCACAGCCTTCACCTTCTGGCTGAGGGCGCTGGCTCTCGCGCCCGCGGTGTAGCATTCCGCCCCCTCAGACCCCTTGGTGTAGATCACCATGGCAGTGTTTCCTGTCAAAAGCTTCGGAAGAGCCTCCTCAATACTGGCACAGCCTGTGATAAACTCCAGCTCCTCGTCGGAGATCTTGAGCACATGGCTAAGGGGCATGAACTCCAGTATAGCCTGACGCAGCTTTTCGGGGTCATCCCAAAGCTGCAGGCGGAGATTGGGATCAAAGCTTATGATAGCTCCCCTGGCCGCTCCGTACTGAATGGCCTTTCTGTGGGCCTCCTTCATGGGGAAATCTCCCAGGGAAACCGAACAGAAGTGGAGAGCAAAGGCATCCTCAAACCACTCCTCCTTCACATCCTCCGGCTTCAGCAGCATATCAGCCCCCGGCTTCCGGTAGAAGGAAAACTCCCGGTTGCCGTCTTCCTTGAGGGCCACAAAGGCCAGGGAGGTGTTGGCCTCCTTTGTCCTCTTAACATAATCACAGCTGATCCCGCAGGAGGCGAACTCATCCGCGATCTTGTCTCCAAAGGGATCATCCCCCAGCTGTGTGATCATGGCGGCTTCCCCGCCCAGCTTTACGAAAGCGCCGCACACATTGGCCGGAGCCCCTCCCACCGCTGGCTGAAAACCGCGCACATTTTTCAGTTCTTTTCCAGTCTCTTCTGGTATAAAATCAATAAGGGCTTCCCCGATGGCCAGTAATCTCTTCATCATTTTCTTTTCCTCCTTTTACTTTCCGCTGGTAGGGATAAAACGGGCGATACGTCCGGCGAACTCAGCGATATTCTGGGTCTGAAGAACCACTCTTCCCGGACCGGTCAGCTTGGTCAGGAACAGGCCCTCCCCTCCGAAGAAGATATTTCCCAGACCTTTTACGGTCTCCACCTCATAGTTTACACTCTTCTCAAAGGCCACCACATTACCCGTGTCCACCTTGAGAACCTCTCCGGGAGCCAGATTCTTCTCCACCATGTCTCCGTCTATCTCAAGGAAAGCCATCCCCTGGCCGCTTATCTCCTGAAGGATAAAGCCCTCCCCGCCGAACAGGCCCGCGGAAAATTTCTTGGTAAAGGTGATATCCAGGTTAACACTCTCCTGTGCGCACAGAAAAGCGCCCTTCTGGCAGACTAAACCGCCCTGGCTCACATCCACAGGCAGGATCCGCCCCGCCACAGTGGACGCGAACGCGATCATGGCCCCTGCCTTCTGGGCCCGGTAAGTAGCCATAAACAGGGATTCCCCCGCAAACATGCGCCCAAGCCCTTTCATCAAACCGCCTTTGGTGTTGGTGGACATCTCCACCCCCTCTGTCATCCACGCCATTCCTCCTGACTGTGTGTACATCCCCTCCCCGGCAGCGTCAAACAGCACCTCAACGGCTGGCATGGTATCTCCCAATACTCTATACTGCATCTCACAGGTCCTCCTTGGTTAATAAATTTTTTATATCCTAATCTTATAGCATTTTTCAAATTCCTTCAAGAAAATTTCTGAATTTTTATCCCCTTTTTTTGGTTTTTGTTTTATAATAGGAATTACTTAATTTTGAAAACTTCAGAAAGGATTATATGCCATGAATTTTGTTAAAAAATTCGTCCGCATACTGTTTGCCGCTGTCTTCAGTCTTCTGGGCGCTGTGGGCTGGATCCTCCAGTCCGCCCTCCAGATCGTGACAGTGTTCCTCATACTCTGTGTGGCGGCAGGCGTCCTGATCTTCATCAAAGTAAAACCTCAGCTGGAGGATGGCCGACAGGTGGCCTATGACACCCTGGCCCAGATGAAGCGGGACGATTTCAGCATGCTGTCCGATACAGAGATCTTTGACAAGGACGGGAACCGTATCGGCATTATCAACGCGGGCCATTACGAGTATGCGGACATCTCGGACATCAGCCTGAACCTGCAAAACGCCTACATCGCCCAGGAGGACCGGCGTTTTAAGACCCACAGCGGGGTGGACTGGATCGCCACCTTCCGGGCAGGGCTTGCCCTGGTAAAGCACAAGGGCGCTATCACCCAGGGCGGGAGCACCATTACCCAGCAGATCATTAAAAACACCTACCTGACCCAGGAAAAGACCTTTACCCGCAAGATGGTGGAGATCCTGCTGGCCCCTGAGATCGAGAAGGCCTACTCCAAGGCCGATATCATGGAATTCTACTGCAACACCAATTTTTACGGCCATCGGTGCTACGGGGTCCAGGCCGCCAGCCAATACTATTTCGGCAAGGACGCCGCGGACTTGGAGGTTTACGAAGCCGCGGTCCTTGTAGGCATCAGCAACAGCCCGTCAGCCTACGACCCCATCACCCACCCCGACGCTTCCCGCAGGAAAAGGGATGAGGTCCTTAAGAGCATGCTGGAGGTGGACATGCTGTCCCAGGAGGCCTACGACAAAGCGGTAAGCCAGCCTCTGCGCATCCAGCGGCAGGAGCAGGAAGGCACTGACGACAGCTATCTCACCAGCTACGCGGTCCACTGCGCCTCCTTGGAGCTGATGAAGCAGGAGGAATTTTCTTTCCGCTACACCTTCGCGGACAAGCAGGACTATGACCAGTACATAGAACTCTACACCACTGTGTACAATGAGAAAAATGACTCCATACGAAGCGGAGGCTATCAGATCTACACATCCCTTGACCAGGATATCCAGCAGATGCTCCAGACCCATTTGGATCAGGTTCTCTCCCCCTTTACGGAGATTCAGGAGAACGGGAAGTTCGCCCTCCAGGGAGCCGGGGTAATTGTGGACAATCAGACCAACTACGTGGTGGCCATCGTGGGCGGGCGGGGTACGGAGGACCAGTTCAACCGGGGCTACTTAAGCGCCAGGCAGCCCGGAAGCACCATCAAGCCCCTCATTGACTACGGTCCTGCCTTTGACACCGGCGAATATTATCCTTCCCGGGTGGTAGACGACCACAAGTGGGAGGATGGGCCTTCCAACAGCGGAGGCCGGTACTACGGTCCTGTCACTGTCCGGGAAGCCTTAAACCGCAGCTTAAACACCGTGGCCTGGCAGGTTCTGGAGGATATCGGCATTGACACCGGGCTCAGCTACTTGGACAGCATGCAGTTCCACAGGCTCACCTATGTGGACAATGGTGTTCAGTCCCTGAGCATCGGCGGATTTACCAACGGCGTGCGGGTGGTGGATATGGCAAAGGGCTTCAGCACCCTGGCCAACAGCGGCCTTTACAATGACCGCACCTGTATCCTCAGGATCGAACATGAGCACGAAGGCACCCTCACTTCCCGCATACCCTCCATTACCAGACAGGTATATGGCAGCGACAGCGCTTTTATGCTTACGGACGTGTTAAAGGGCACCTTCACCTCCCCCTACGGCACAGGCAGGGGCCTGGGGCTCGCGGGCGGCATGCCCGCGGCGGGAAAAACCGGAACCACCAACAGCAGCAAGGATACCTGGTTCTGCGGGTACACCCGCTATTACACCACCGCTGTCTGGGTGGGCTACGACACCCCCAGGGCCATGCCGGGAGTCTACGGCAGCACCTATGCCGGGGCCATATGGAAAAACGTCATGAACCAGCTACACGAGAACCTGGAGCCCTGGGACTGGGAGCGCCCTGAAACCGTGGTGAAAGATACTTACAACTCCGTCACCGGAGAACGGCTCCATCCAGCCCTGACCTCCATCTCCAGGGAGGACGCTGAGTCAAGACAGCTTATGAGCACCGTCATAGCGGCACCGGATGTGGCGGCGGCGGAGCCTGTGTACACTGCCGCCGCTGTCCAGGAAGAGGAGGCTGTTTACTACATGCACACCGGGGCCGGACCGGGAGTACCTGGTCCGGGCGGTTCCCAGGAACAGGAGGCAGGCCCCGGCAGCGCTTCAGAGACCCCCGCGGGACCCGGCACATCTCAGGAGATCGGGCCCGGCGTGGGGCCGGGAGTGGGCAGCCAGCCTGTACCCCAGCCCACCCGTCCCGCCCCCATAGGGCCAGGGATTCCCTCATCGCCTGACCCGGCTGAGGAAAGCCCCCAGCCAGGAGAAAGCAGTGAAGAAATTTCCGATCCCCAGGGGCAGGAGGAACCTCCGGCGGAAACCCCGGAGACCCCCGCGGAAGAACCGCCCGCCGAGCCTCCCCTTCTGCCGGCCCCTCCTGTGGTGTACCTGGCAGACGGACTCTACATAGAGCCGGATTACGCCGCCGGCACCAACTTAGTAGATTATTTCAGCACCAGCTCCCAGTTCCGGGCCCAGCAGAACATCACGGAAAAGACACAGAAAAGGCTTACAGACGAACTGGAAAACATGGTTTCCGCTTTTGAGGACAGGACCATTGACTCTGTAGAAGACGTTCCAGAAGTCCGAAGCGAATACCAGGCCATTTCCCAGGGCTTAACCAGGCTGGAGGATGGCGACAAGAGAAAAGAGCTTTTCGACAGGGCTGAGACCAGATGGGAGGAATTCTCACAGATCATGGATTCCATGGCAGATGCCATCCGGGTTTACGATGAGCGGCAGGAGCTGGCAAGGCAGCGGGAGCGCCGCAAGGCTGACCAGGAAGCCGAAGGGCGGCGGAAAGAGGAAGAGATCCAAAACCGTATCGCTGCCTTTGAGACAGCCCTTGAGATGGTGGAGGCCATACAGTACCGGTCCTCTGACGCGGACCAGCTGGTCACCACGGCCATCGACAAGCTGGGCGAGCTTTACGGCTACACCGCTACCGACGAATACCGGGCCCGTCTGGAAGCGGCCATAACCAGGATCCGGACGCTGCCCACCCAGGCCCAGTGGAACACCTACCAGGCCCAGCGAAAGGACAGGGAGCAGCAGGAGCTTTATGATTTGTATCAGACAGAACAATATTACTGGACACCGTCCAAAGGACCGGGGGTGAGATGATCGTGAAAATACCATTGTGGCCGTGGTCGCGCCGAACCCCGGAAGAACCTTCTCCAGATGAATCCGGCCCGGTTTCCAAAAAGCCTGCCGCCGCTGTTCCCGTGAGAAGCTGGTTCGTAACCTTCATGTGCATGAACATTCCCATTATCGGGTGGATCTACCTGATAATCCTGGCCTGCAGCCCCTCCGCGGGGGCCAAAAAGGATTTTGCCAAAGCCTACCTGATCTACAAGACCATATTCCTGCTCATAACCCTGGCTATCCTGGCTGTGTTTGTACACTATGGTCTGATCCTATTAGACCAGGTCCTGGCTTATATGGAGATGCTGTAGGCAGGTATCGTTTAGCGGGGCTGCCGCCGCAAATCTCCTTTCCCGCGGGTAAATACAAAGAGGGTACTCCTCGGTCATCTGTTTTTGATGACTGAGGAGTACCCTCCATTTTAAAGCCCAAGCCTCTTTTCGATCAGATCCCTCAGATAATCCACGGTCTCCCCGACCGTCTGTCCGGTCTCATCCACGGTGATATCCGCGTACCTCTCATAGTAAGGAACTCTCTCGTTGTACAGATCCAACAGCGTCATTCCGTCTTTCAGCACCACTCCCCGATCCACCAGATTGCCCAGCCTCTTTTTCACATCCTCATAGCTCAGCTTCAGATATACGATAGTGCTGATCTCCCTGAGATGTTCCATGGCCTCTTTCCCGTAGATCACGCTGCCGCCCGGAGCGATCACCGAACGGTCCGCATCCAGGGAGGCATTGATCCGGTTCTCCACTGCCATGAACCCGTCAATCCCTTCCTGGGCAATAATCTCCTTCAGAAGCCTTTTCTCTTTCTCCTGAATCACAATATCCACGTCCACAAAGGAGAACCCCAGCCGCTTGGCCAGAAGGACTCCCACCGTGCTTTTCCCTGACGCCGGCATGCCGATCAGCGTATAATTTCTCTCTTTCCCTGTCATATTTCCTGTTCTCTCCCCGGTCAATTCCCTGTGTCAATGGCTGTTTTTCTTCTTCCTCACAGAGTAGCCGAATTTCCCCAGCTTCTCTCCCAGCTGAAAATACTCTCCATGGGAATAGCTGACAAGTCCTGTATCGTTGAGATGGAACTTTCCCTTCTCATCTATATATTCCCTGTCCACAGTCACTCCCTCGACCTCCGCGAGAAACATGTCATGGCTGCCCAATTCGATTACCTGTTTTACCCGGCACTCTAAATTCACCGGACTCTCCTCAATGCCCGGAGCCTGAACATGGACGGAGGCCCGGGGCGTTAAGTTCATGTCCCTGAACTTATCCACATCCCGCCCGGACTTTACCCCGCAGTAATCAGCGGCATAGACCAGGTCCCTGGTCACCAAGTTCACCACAAACTCTCCTGTATGTTTTATGATCTCGTAGCTGTGCCGCTCCTTTCTCACGGAGATGGACAGCATCACCGGGTCGGAGCAGATGGTTCCGGCCCACGCCACCGTGATGATATTGGGAGCCTCCCCCGGCCTCTGGCAGCTTACCATCACCGCCGGCACCGGATAAAGCATGTTCCCTGGCTTCCACAGCTCTTTTTCTTTTCCCACACCTAACACCTGCCTTTCAGACAGTCTCAGTCATTGTCCGGCAGAAGCCGGATCACAGTCATGATCTGCCGCACTTCTTCCCCTGGAGCCAGAAGGATATCCTCCTCATGGGTCACCATGGGAAACTCCGGAGACTCTTCCTCCAGCTCGGCCCACAGCCAGTTGTAAGCCGCGTCCCTGGCATTTTCTATGGCATCCTCCAGATCCGGGCCGTCGGCCTCACAGCACTCCAGATCCGGAAAACGCGCGTGATATCCTTTTCCCTCCTTGTGGGGAGTAAATACTGCCGGATAAATAAATGTCATGTTCCGCCTCCTGTCCTCCTACGCCTGAAGGGCCATGCCTATGGCCGGGATCAGCTGCTTCTTGCGGGATACCACTCCCGGAAGCACCACAGTGCAGCCCCATCCGCCTCCTTCGGCCTCCTCAATATGAAACGCGCTCATAATCATCTTTCTCGCCCCTGACCCCTCGCAGATCAGGATGGTGGACTCATCTAAGATGTTGGTCAGCATGAAGAATATCATATCCATGCCCCTCTGCTCCTTGTGAGCCTGCTGGATATAGGGGATGAGGCGGGTTTTCAAGGTATCCAGCTCCTGCACGTTCATGGAGCTGATCTGGCCCACGCCGAAAGATACTTTGCCCGCGGTAAATTTCTTAAAATCCTGATAGAAAATGTCTTCATCTGTCTTGCTCTTTAAATTGCTTCCAGCGGCGAACATCTCCCCCGCGTAGGTCTCAAGCTGGATTCCGGCTATGACCGCCAGCTCCGTGGCCGCCTTCTTGTCCACCTCCGTACAGGTGGGGGAGCGGAACAGAAGTGTGTCCGATATAATGGCGCTGCACAGAAGGCCCGCTATGGTCCTGTCCACCTCCACCCCCGCCTCTCTGTACATCTGGTATACAATGGTCGCCGTGCAGCCAAGGGGCTGATTCCGGAAAAACACAGGAGATATGGTCTCAATGGTCCCCAGCCGGTGGTGGTCAATGATCTCCATGATCCTGGCGTTCTCAATGCCATCCACGGCCTGGGATTTCTCGTTGTGATCCACCAGGATCAGCATCTTCCCCTGGGCCCCCAGAAGGTTCCGCCTGGAGATCATGCCCTTGTATCTGCCGTTTTTGTCCAGGATGGGGAAATCCCGGTACCGTTTGCTGGCCATCACATCCTTGATCTCGTCAATGATATCATTCTCGTCAAAGGTCACCAGGTTGTCGGTCTTCATAAAATAGCTGATGGGCATACTCTGGTTCACCAGACGGGCAACGGTATATGTATCGTAGGTGGTGGCGATAACCGTGCAGCCCCGCTCCTGGGCCAGCTTTTTGATGGTCATGGACACTCCCGCGCCCTCGCAGACAATGATGCAGGCCGCCTCCATCTCAATGGCGCACAGCTGGGACTCGTAGCGGTTGCCCAGGATCACCAGGTCATTTTTATTGATATAGTATTCCATCAGATCCGGGTTGGCTGCCGCGATCAGAACCTTCCCCTCAGAAAAATAGGCATCCGCGTCCCCTACGATCAGATCGCCCTCCACTGTCTCGATGATATTGGAATACTGGGTGTTGGCTTTGGATAAGATTTTGCTGTCATACACATTCATGTAGGACTTTGTGATATCCCCCACAGTAATAAGCCCCTCCAGCATCCCGTCGTCTGTCACCGCCGGGAGGGTCACCGCGTTGGAGGCCTGCATGGTGTTCCACGCCTTTTTCAGGGAGATATTCTTCTTTACCCCTTTGGTCTCCCTGATCTCAATATCCCTCACCTCTGTCTTTACATGCTTAATGAGCCTGGGCGCGTCCACCCCAAAATAGTTAAGCACAAACTGGGTCTCCTCACTGACATGGCCGGCCCGGCCCGGCTCATATTCCATGCCGGTAATGGTGCTCTTTAAATTCGCGTAGCATATGGCAGAGCATATGGAATCCGTGTCCGGATTCTTGTGCCCGATCACAACTGTTTTTCTCTTGTTGTATTCCATAGTCCCCTCCTGAATATTGATACTCTTCCCCTCAACCCCGCCCGGAACGATTGTCTAAAACCACTGCCGCCGGACTTTACTCCAACATAAGTCTCGCGGCGCCGTAGATTCCCGCGTCATTTCCCAATTTGGCCAGTCCGATGGTTCCTCTGTTCTCAGAGATGGTCATATACTTGGCATAGTGGCGGTTGATCACTTCCACCAGATACTGTCCTGCCTTGGACACGCCGCCTCCGATGACAAACATCTGAGGATCCACGGTGAGAGCCAGGCCGGCCAGGGCCACTCCCAGATAGTGTCCCACAACCTCCATAACCTCCAGCGCCAGGGAGTCTCCCTCTTTAGCCGCGTCCAGCACATCCTTTGCCGTCACCTGATCTCCTGCTTTCCTCATAAGGGATGGGGTATCACAGGCCGCCATCTTTCTTCTGGCCTCCCTGGCAATACCTGTGGCGGAAGCCACCTGCTCTAAGCAGCCCACACCGCCGCAGTTGCAGTGCTCGGTCTCCTCATCCCTCACATGGATGTGGCCGATCTCTCCGCCCAGGCCGTGCTTGCCTGTAACGATCTTCTCGTCTATGATCACGCCGCCGCCTACTCCGGTTCCCAAGGTCACCATAACGATATCCGTAAAACCCTTTCCGCCGCCCTGCCACATCTCGCCCAGAGCCGCCACGTTGGCGTCATTGCCGCACTTTACCGGAAGACCCTTTAAAGCGTCGCTCAGCTCTCTTGCCGGATATTTGTCCTTCCAGCCTAAATTGACACATACCTCCACATAGCCGTCAGGCATCACGGGTCCCGGCACGCCCATACCAGCGCCTTCCACATCTGTGAGAGGGATATTTTCCTGATCCAGCACCTGACGGACAGACTCCGCGATGTCACTGACAATATACTTTCCCTGCTCCTCCTTGTTGGTGGGAATCTCCCACTTTTTCAAAAGCTCTCCCGTGACCTCAAACAGTCCCAGCTTGACAGTAGTTCCCCCTACGTCAACTCCGATACATTTCTTCCCCATGGTATTTTCCTCCTCATCGTATTATTTTAAATAAAAGGAATGGCCTGGACAGCATATGCCTCAGGCTCATTCCCGTATTTACGTTTACAGACTTCTCACCGTATCCACCACATGGTCCGCGGTGAAACCAAAACGCGCGAAAAGCTCCCCGGACGGACCGCTGGCTCCAAAGCCTTCCATGGCCACGCACGCGCCCTCCAGGCCCACAAAGCTGCCCCATCCAAAGGCGCTTCCCGCCTCAATGGCCACCCGCTTTGTCACGGATCTGGGCAGAACAGACTCCCTGTACTCGTCCGTCTGCTGGCAGAACAGCTCCATACAGGGCATGGACACCACCCGGATCCTTCTTCCCTCTGCCTCCAGAACTTTCTTTGCCTCCAGGGCAAGGCTCACCTCAGACCCTGTGGCCATAAGGATCACCTCCGGAGTTCCCTCACAGTCAGACAGCACGTAACCGCCCCTTAAGGCATCCCTCTTCGTGCCCTCCACCGCCGGCAGGTTCTGACGGCTCAGCACAAGGGCCGTGGGAGTATGCTGGGAAGTCACCGCGCTGTACCAGGCAGCCGCGGTCTCCACGGAATCACAGGGACGGAATACATGGAAATTAGGGATGGAGCGGAGCATGGCAAGCTGCTCTACCGGCTCATGGGTAGGTCCGTCCTCTCCCACCCCGATGCTGTCGTGGGTCAGCACATAGGTCAGGGGCAGTCCCATCAGCGCGGACAGCCTGGCCATGGGCTTCATATAATCACTGAACACAAAGAAGGTGGCAATGTATGCCCGAAGGCCGCCGTGGAGCATCACCCCGTTGCCGATGGCTGTCATGGCAAGCTCCCTGACGCCGAAATGGATATTGCTTCCTTCCGGGGTTTCCTTTGAAAAATCCCCTTTTCCGTTCATAAAGGTCTTGTTGGAGGGCGCGAGGTCCGCGGACCCGCCGAATAAGTTCGGCATCTTTTCCGCCATATGGTTCAACAGCTTCCCGGACAGGCTCCTGGTAGCCTCCGACTTGGCGCTGCTGGCCCAGAAATCCTCATCATCCTCAAACTGTCTCCCCAGTCCGGTGTCGTGATACTGGTTCCACAGCTCCTTCATCTGGGGATACTCCTGGCAATAAGCGGCAAACATCACGTTCCAGGCCGCCTCTGTCTCCGCTTTTTCCCCGGACAGGTCCTGAAAATGGGCATAGACCTCCTCTGGCACATAAAAATCCTCCTTGTACGGCCAGCCAAGGTTCTCCTTCAGGGCGGCCACATTGTCCGCTCCCAGAGGCTCGCCGTGGGCGCTGGCCTTGCCCTGCTTTGCCGGACAGCCGTAACCGATCTCTGTCTTTACGGTGATAAAAGACGGCCTCTCTGTATCCGCCTTGGCCTCCTTAATAGCCGCTCCGATGGCCTCCAGGTCATTGCCATCCTCCACGGTGATGGTCTGGAAACCAAAAGCCTCCATACGCGCGGCCACGTTCTCCGTGAAAGTAATGTCCGTGTCTCCCTCAATGGTGATCCTGTTGGAATCATAGAGCACGATCAGCTTGGACAGCCCCAGGGTGCCTGCCAGGGAGAAGGCCTCGGAGGTGATCCCCTCCATCATACAGCCATCCCCGCCCAGTACATAGGTATAATGATCCACCACCGGATAATTCTCTTTATTGAAAACAGCGGCCAGGTGAGCCTCTGCCATGGCCATTCCCACCGCCATGGCCATGCCGGCCCCCAGAGGGCCTGTGGTGGCCTCCACCCCCACGGTGCAGCCGTACTCCGGATGCCCCGGGGTTACGGAACCCAGCTGGCGGAAATTCTTGATATCTTCTATAGACAGATTGTCATATTTGAAAAGGTGAAGCAGGGAATACAGAAGCATGGATCCATGGCCGCCCGAAAGGATAAAACGGTCCCGGTTAGGCCAGTCAGGGTCCGCCGGATTGTGGTTCATGTGGTTGGCCCACAGCTCATAAGCCATGGGCGCGGCTCCCAGGGGAAGTCCCGGATGGCCGGAGTTGGCTTTCTGAATGGCATCTGCTGACAATACCCGGATGGTATTTACTGACAGAGTATGGATTTTATTCATTGGTATGCCTCCTAATGTAGTTTAATCTCTTTGACTGCCTGGGGTCCTGCCGCGATGATCTCGTTAGGGAGATCCCCGCCCCGTATCGAGGAGACCGGGAAATCAAATGCGCCTTCGTATTTTAGGTTTCCAAAACGATTATAAATCCTGCATGAGTCTTCATTATACAAAAAGATATTATCTCCGTCAATATCCACATGCTCATACTCATAGCTGAAATCCCTGCTAAATATGTGATTTCCTTCCGCCGAGTACAAGTCCAGACGGTAATCCTCCTGGCCTGACTGGTTATCCACGATAATGCCCGCATACTGTCCCCCATAGAAAACGGTCCTGATCTCCTCCTCCACAGGAATCTGTTTCAGCAGCACCGGAGACATAACATCCAGGGAGCTGTAAAAAGAAATGCTGCTGTCGGCGAATGCCACGGAATAAATGTTATCCAGGTAACATACCTTAGGTATCATGCTCTCGTCATACATCTCATGAAAACCGCCCACAAAACGGTCGGGCACATTCTTTCCCACCTCGGAGAAATTGTAAAACGCTACCCTGTTTTTCAGTCTTCCTCCTTTCAGATAAGTAAAAGAGCCCATAAGGATTTTTCCGTCAGGGGACAGACTGATGTCTAAAGGATAGCCGATCTCACCGTTTAAAAATCCGGTAAGCCAGATACTCATCTCCACCCCCTCCTTTGTATAATAGTAGATATGGCTGGTGGTAGGCCCCTCCAATATGGCGGACACCAGGCCTTTGGCGGAAATTGTAATCTTCATCACAGGAAGAACCGTGGTGGCGGTTCCCAAAAGGCCGTTTTTGTCAAATATATAAATGTGGTTTCCCTGCCTGTCGGCTATGGCCGCATAACCGCCGTTGACAGCAATAATAGGATCCCGTATCTCATATGGCTGAACCCACACATCCTTCCCATTAGCGTCTATGTAGGACGCGCCATCCTTGCTGTATCGTATCAGGTTGTCCAAAAAGGACTGATACTGCACAAAACCCGCCTCATCCCTCTCATATCGGCGTTCCCAGCCCACCGTCGCTTCTTTGTACTGATATCTCCTCTGGTACCAATAGTAGGCAATGGAAATGACCGTGATCAACACCAGAAGAACAAGAAGAAGGATCAGACGGCGGTGTCGAACCCGCCGCTCCGCCTTTTCTACGATCTCCTCGCTGGATTCCTGGGGATCCGGCGCTGGAGGGCGGTTGGGGGTGATGACCCGGCTGCGCAAATGCTTCTTTTTCGTTTCTCTGTTCATGGAACTCATATCTGTCATCTTTGGTTCTCCCGTACAGGCAGCTGCCCACTCTTTCTATGGACAGTATACCACACCATTTCTGATTACGGAAGAATCAATTTCTGTCCTGAAATGATCTTGTCCGGATTTTCCAGGCCATTCAGTTCACAGACCTCCCCTACTCTGCTGAGACTGCCATAGACTTTCAGGCAGATGCTGTACAGCGTCTCCCCATCCTGAACCTGGTAGGTGATGGGGTTTGCCGAAACCTCCGCTGCCGCCTCGGTCTCTTCCGCCGGGGCTTTTGTGGGCGGAGCGGTCTCCGGCTCAGGGCTGGTCTGGGTCACCGCTGGCTCCGTAACTGCCTCAGCCTGTCCCATATTGACCTGTACTTCAGACACCCCTTCTGTCTCATCCGGATATGTAGGAGACATGGTCTCCGGAGGTATGGTTGGCGAAATCTGGTTTTTTGCCTGTTCCACGATCACCTCACTGTCCCCTTCGCTGTCCAGATCCCCGCCCTTTTGTCCCAGGGCTCCGGTCTCCTGTCTCTCTCTTCCCGCCACCGGGAGAGCGGAGGTCAGCACCGATTCCATCTCCTGCATTTTCTCATAATTGTTGAACATCACCACGCCACCGGCCAGGACCACAATGGACAGGGCGCTGCACAGGCTCCCCAGAACCCTTATGGTTCCTCTCCTGGATATCGCCTGGGTTTTATTTTCCTCCATCCTCTGGCGGAAATCCCGTATCACCGCATCCCCTGTGCCGGACTCCACCCGGCGGGCGTCTTTTCTCTGGATCATGTAATCCTGCATCATCTGGTTGCGCTCATAATAGATGCTGTAGCCCCGCAGCTTATAGAAGCCATCCTCTGATGTCACATATACGGCTTCTTCTCCTTCCAGGCCAAAATTCAGATACATCAGCTGATTTTTTCCCGCAAAATACTGGCCGTGCTGTTTCCAGTAATTTAGCGGGCTTAAGGCGCTCCCCGGCATACCGCACAGGAACCATCCCAGTATCACCCGTTTTGGAAACATCTGTTCCATGTTCTGGTAGGCCTTCTTCCAGGCAGCTTCTGTAAACGCCACCTTTTCCCCGCTTTCTGTCACATCTTCCATCTCCAGGGCACCGTCCACAAACAGATACGGTGTTCCCTCATGCTCCTCCGCGTTTCCCAGCAAAAGCCCTGCTTTTAAGTCTTGTCCACCTCTTGGATAAAGGCGTTTCAGATACGTATTCACATAGTCTTCCACATACAGCCTGACTGACTGGTCTCTTTCCCCGATCTGCCTGATATTTTTCGGCAGCTTGGGAAATGGATTATATAATTCTCCCATAGGCTCACCCCGCTATCATTCTTCTTTCCGATAAGAAAAATCATAACACGATATTTACGCGAAAAATGTCAAACGAGGGCCATGGATTCCCATAATTTTTCGACAAGGCACACGCTCTCGCTGATGCACTCCGCCATCCTCATGACAACGCTTAAACGTATGCTCTGGAGCATCACCGGGTCATAGCTGCCGCTTCCGCTGACGATCCCCGTGATAAACAGATCCCCCACAGACCTAAGCTCCTTGCTGACTCCAAGACCTGGCTTTAAAGATCCCCGGCCAAGGGTTATACACCCAATGTGGTCATTCATCCCCACCGAGGCATCCACCGCGATGATCAAGTGGTCCTGGTAATACCGCTCCACCAGGCTCAGGGTGTCCTCCAGATTCATGGCGTGAACCGGGCGGTTTAATGTTCCCAGAACCCGGATGTGCTTCAGCCCCCGGTTCCTCAGCTGGTATCCGATCAATGGCCCCAGACTGTCCCCTGTGGAGCGGTCCGTGCCAATGCACAGCAAAAGAACCTGATCCTTTCCGCTCCTGTCCAACTCCTCCCGGATCATCATATATAATCTGGCAGCCAGATCCGCTGACTCAAATTCCTGGTTTGTATCATAATAATAAAGCTCCCTCTGTCTCAAGGGAGCCATCCGTTTCCATACGCTCATCATGTCTCACCTGGTCTTCATTCTTAGTCATATTATAGACCAGGTTTCTTTTGATTATGCGTGCTGTTTTCTATATTCATCCATCGCTTCGCTCAAGTTCACCGCCACCCCGTTTTGCATAATGTCCATAAGGGCGTCCAGGCGGGCCGGGGTCAGAAACTCCTTCCCCAGATAAGCGCCGTACTTGTCAGTGATAAACAGGTTCTTCGTCTTCACCTCTTCCCGCAGCCGCTTCAATTCGCCCTCCTGGAATTCGCAGGTCTCCCTGAGAAGGTCGATCTTATCCCTGCTGCCGGCAGTGATCTCGTCTGTGATAATGTTTTTGGTCACAGACTCAAAGGTATTTAAGGCCTCGCTCTTCTTTGCGGCTGTCTCGGACATCATCTGCTCAATGCGGGCGATCTCATCGTCATGCTTCTGGAGATTGTAGATGGCCTCGTTTTTATCTCTTTTGATGTCCCTGGTGATCCTCTTGATCTTCTTCCTATTGACATGAAGCTGGTCCCGGATCTGCCGCCCCTCCCTGATGGTGGCGGCATAGCTGTCCCTGGTCCGGTTTCCCACCACCACATACAAGCCCCCGAACACCAGGATGCACGCCAGATAGATCAGCACCAGATGCAAAGGCTTGTGTTCCGGTATCAGCAGATAACTTCCATATGGGATGACAAAAAAGCACACCAGAAGCACCAGCAGAAGAGAGCTGTATTCCCCTATCCTCTTCGGGGAGAACAGGCGGTAATACCAGCTGCCCCGGCAAAACGCGGGCACATGGTTCTGCTGGAAAATGGTCTTTAACCGGAGCTTTAACTGACGGTTTTCCTCCCTGAGGGCAGCCGTCTCCTCGGCGATCCGCTCCCGGATCCCCTGGCTCTTGGCTTTCTCCCTCCTGGCCTTTGCCTTCTTTAACTGTTCCTGGCCTTTCCCAAGCTCCTTGTCATAGCTGGCAGCGATATCAGAAGCCCGCCGCCTCACGGTCTGGCTGATCCGGTCCGCCAACGCTTTCTCCTCTGCCTCCAGCTGCCGGCGGCTCTGCTTTAACTGGGAGGACAAAGCTGTCTCCCTCTGTTCCATGTCCCTCAAATCCGTCACTGCCTGCTTGGCTTCCATCAAAAACGTCCCGTAATCCGTAATGGCCTGACCCATTCACCCTTCCTCCTTGGCACAGCCGCATGCGTTTCCTGATAGAAATATTATAACTCCTAAAAGGCGGCTTTACAATAAAAAGTATTGGCAATAACCTCCATCATTCCTCAATCACCTGGATCTCCAGAAAATCAAATTCAATAGGTTCGATAAAATTGTCCTGCTTAAAGCGGGTCTTGTCGTGAAGCTGAAAATCTCGCACATTGGAATCCAGCCAGATCGGTTTTCCCAGATCAAAATAATAGCACATCTCATCCAATGCCTGAAACACCATCTGGGTACGGCTTAAGCTGTAATCTCCTATACAAATGGTGGTGTCGTCCAGCAGACGATTGTTTTTTATCAGCTTTCCCCACATACGGAACATGGTCTTCGCCTCCTGTATTTTTCTTTGAGCCAGGAAACCCCGGTCCCTCCGCGGAGAGATCGGGGTCTGGTACAGGGCGGTCCGGTCAGGCCAGTTCGCGCCTCACAGACAGCCCACAATACCGCGGACAAAACCATGCCCGGGTTTCTTTAAATTATATCATAGTTTTTTCAACTTGGCGAGACTTTTCGTGATTCGTCATGTCAGATACTGCCGGAGGATCTGTCCCACCAGCTCCAGCTCATCCTGGGACATGTCCTTCACCCAGTCGCCATCCATCCGGTTCCTCTCCCGGCTGGCCGCGATCTGTTCTAAGCTTGTCTTCAGATAATCCACGTCTCTCCGGCTCTTGTCGCCCTCCTTAGGGCCGTCGTTTTCTTTGGCTCTCCTATCCATACGGCTCCCCCGCCTCTGGCCCCGGCCCACGGTCTCCAGATCCTGGGGAGCAAAGTCCATGTCGTCGTCATCCTCTTCCTTGCGGTCCAAAACCCCGGAAGGATTCTTTTTAGCCTCCTCCCCATTTGCCGTCTGCCCCGCCATGGACCGGGCAGGACTGTCTAAGCGGTTTCTCCTTTCTCCCGCCCGTTCCCTAACGTTGTCCCGCCTGCCCTCCTCAACGGCAGCGGAGGCTGTCTCCCGCGCCAGACGGTTAAAAAGAGAATTTTCCATATAATCCTGAAGGGAATTGAGAAGCTGCTGTTTCCCCTCCCCCAGGTTGGCCCAGTAGTCCGCCACCATGGTTACCAGCCCCGCCAGAATCCCCATAGAACCATACAGCACGATGTAATAGCTGTCACAGCGGTACCAGTAAGCCCCAAAAGCCGCCGCTCCTCCAAGAAGGAAGCACAGCACGGTCATCTGTCCTCCGAAGCTTCCCCAACCGCTCAGAGTGATTCCCAAAAAACGATATGTACTCAGCTGCTTTTCCAGATACACCCTGCTGTCGCGGATCCCCTGGTTCAGTCGGTAAGCGTTCTCCGTCTTCTGTTTTAAATCTCTCAGATAGCGGTTTTTTGTCAGTGTCATGTTATCGGTTTCTTTCATCATTCTTTTGTAAATGTTTCGGGCTGTCAGCCTGCCGGCCAGCCCCAGAAAACACGCGGCCGCCAGCACATACAGGGCATTTCCTGTCTCTAAAAACTCCAGCAACATAAAAAGCTCCCCTTTCTTCTCAAAAATGATTTTTGGACGGTCTTTATTATAACCGCCGGATTTTCATTTGGGAAGTTCAGGGAGCCTAGAATCGCTCGTCAAATTATCCTTCAAATCGCAGATGAACTTAAGCCACTTTCTCAAGGAGAGCCAGCACCAGCTTCACGCTGTGTTCAATGGCCTTGGCCTCAAACTCTTCATAATCCATCTCCGCACTGTCATCCGCCTTGTCTGAAATAGCCCGGATGATCAGAAATGGAATGTGATTGAGCCACGCCGCCTGGGCAATGGCCGCGCCCTCCATTTCCGTACAATATCCGCCAAAAGTCTCAGCGAGCCACGCTTTTTTCGCCTTGTCAGACACAAACTGGTCGCCGCTGACCACCCGCCCCACATGGACTCCGATCTCCGGCACCACCCTGGCGCAGCACTCCTTTGCCGCCTCAATGAGGGCCTGATCCCCCTCAAACACAGACTTCTCCATCTGAGGGATCTGTCCCACCGGGTAACCAAAGCCCGTCGCATCCATATCGTGCTGCAGGGTATCCCTGGAGAGAACAATGTCCCCGATATTGATCTCATTTCTCAGGGAACCCGCGATTCCCGTGTTGATAATGGCGTCCACATGGTAATGGTCCGCAAGGATCTGGCCGCACACCGCGCCGTTAACCTTACCGATTCCCGACCTTACCACAACCGCCTCCCTGCCTTTTATGGTTCCCTGGAAAAATTCCATGCCTGCCGTCTCTTCCACCTTCACATTGTCCATGGCTTCCTTTAAATTGGCCACCTCCTGGCTCATGGCCCCGATAATTCCAATCATCTTGCTTGTCTCCTTTATTTTTTCATCTATATGCTGTCCACCAGTCCCAGCCGGATCATAATCTCATAGATCCCGTCCTGGTCAGGCTCCTCAAAATAATACTGCCCCAGGGCCTTCACCTTCTCCGGCGCGTCCTTAAAGACCACGCTGGTGCTGACTGTCTCCAGCATCTGATAATCATTCATGCTGTCTCCAAATCCAACCGTGTCTTTCATGTCTCCCTGGAAATACTCCATGACCTTTCGGATGCCATCCCCTTTTGTGCAGCCTTTGAGGATGATCTCCCCGTTTACAAAGGAATCACTGTCCCTGGAGAAAATAACAACATTAAAATGCTCTTCCAAAAAGGGAAGGCAGGCCTCCAGCCTTCCTCTCTCCCTGGCTATGAAGCACATCTTGGCCACTTTTGTCCTGGTAATATCAAATTCCTCTATGGACTTCAGGTTCTGCCCCCTGCGGACCTGCTCATGATATCGCGTCAGCTCCGGATTCTCCTGGATCCGCTCCATGGTCCTCTCCTCAAAAAACTCACTGGCCCCTGGCGTCTGATAGATCATATCCCTGGTCTCCAGGGTAAACAAAAGCCCGTTCTTCCTGAATAATTCCATAACCTCATAGGTGAGCCTGGGGTCCATATAGTGTTCAAAAACATACCTTCCGCCAATCTCCACAAAGCTTCCCGCTCCGCTGACAATCCCGTCAACTTCCATCTCCGCCGCATCCCCCACAATGGAGGCCGGCACCCTGCCTGTACACAAAAATACCTTATGCCCCTTTTCCCTGGCCCGTCCAGCGGCCCATCTGGTTTTCTCGGTGATCCGCCTGGACTTTCCCGCAAGAGTCCCGTCTATGTCAAAAAATAAATACTTGCCCATGATCCTCTCCCTCTGTCCAAAAAATCTCAAGGCGTATTCTAACACGGTTCTCCCCATCCGTCAAGCAGGCCCTTCCCCCTATTCGCCGTGCCGGGGCGGGGCCGCTTTAGCGGCTATCTTCCTCTCCGCCCCGTCTACAACAAAAATGCCGCGGTTGCTCCGCGGCATTTTCACACGAAATGTCCAACTGTCTCCCTACGGATTCGGGTTCACGATCTCCAACAGTTCAAACACTCCGTCCTTATACTTAAATTTCAGGATGCAGCAGTTCCCGAGACGTCCGTTAGGCCGCACATCACTGGTGTGTTCCCAGTATCTCATGAACTGTCTGCAGGAAGCGCCATGGGATACAGCCAGTACGGTCTGATGCCCATCACGCTCCATAATCTCGGTCAAGGTCCGGTTCATGCGCTCCCGCACTTCCGTCTCCCCCTCACCACCATAAGCTTTAAAAAAATCCCCATAAGGAAGTTTTGGATTCAGGTCTTCGCTCTCCCCCTCGAAGACACCGAAATTCCACTCTTTTAACCCCTTTACCCTCTTGTAATCCATATCTCTAACAAGTTCCAGCGTATCACAGGCTCGCTCTGATGTAGAAGAATAAGCATGGTCAAATTCAATCCGTTGATCCGCGAAATACCCGGCAGCTCTCTTGGCCTGCTGAATTCCCAGTTCCGTCAGAGGCGCGTCGCACACTCCCTGAATCTTACGTCTTACATTGAACAAGGTCTGTCCATGCCGCATCAAATACAGTATCTTCTCCATAACTATTATATACCCCTCAAGTCATTACTTAATGTATACAGTGGTGCGTCTTGCCAGCGTCCCCTTAACACGCCTGGATAGTGAATCACATAAATCGCTGAATGCCTCACCGCCTGCCGGTCCCCTCCCGGGCTGGCGGAGAATAATCCCCCATGTCACGTTCCATTTGGCAAATTTACCGATTCTCAAAACTTCATATCACACTCTTAGTCCCATATTCATGAATCCGACAGAACATGCCCACGCACATTCCGCCCGCTTATGTCAGAACAAGACCAGGACTGATGTTTCTGTTCGCCCTGGCCTTTAATTATCTTGCGCTTTCTATATGTGACTTATTCGTCGCCTAAAGCTTTTTTAACCTGAGCGATTACTTTTTTGCCATTCATAGTGCCATAAGCCTGCATGTCGATATCCTGTACGATCTTGTCAGCGCCAACCTCGCCCTGAACTTTGCCTTTAGCGAAACGAACCTGGGGCCCCAACAGGATAATATCAGCATCAGTATGGTCTTTCGCGGTCGCGACCGGGAAAGCGGCGATATCGCACTCATAACCGTCGTCTGCCGCCGCTGCTTTCATCTTGTTTACCAGAAGGCTGGTGGACATACCTGCCGCGCATAATAATACAATCTTTCTCATGATAATAGTTCTCCTTTCAAATATGAAAATTATTTAGTCTTCAACATCTCAACCATCTCTTTGACCAGGTCAATTACAACCATCGCGCACATCAGGTGATCCTGGGAGTGCACAACCAGAAGGCTAATATCAATTCCCTTACCGTTCAATTCGTTCTGAATCAACTCGGTCTGAACTTCATGAGCGCCCAGCAGAACCTCATCAGCTTCTTTCAACTTTGCCTCGGCATCCTCAAACTTGCCGGCTCTGGCATCACGGAAAGCCTCAAGAGCAAGGCTCCTCGCGTTGCCGCTGTTGACAACCAGATTCATAATTGCCATCTCGTCCATGGGTAACCCCTCCTTTTTTATGATTTATGAAAACAGAATGAGTTTCAAAAAGTATGCCACATAACAGATGATCATAAAAGTCCACACAACCTTTTCTGATCTGCGGAAATTGGATTCCCCGCACCACACCCGGTACAGGCCGTATGGCGGAAAAAACACGATCCACCCGTAGGTGATCATACGCCACTTGGACAAGACCTCCATGATGCTGTAATCCCTGGGCCTGGCGTTCATCTCATCGATCAGTTTCTGATTCCTCTCGCTGAACTCCCGCTTGGGCTGCCAGTTGTACCACTTACTGGACTTCTTCTTTTTCTTGGTCTTTGAACTCATTCCATGTCCTCCGAAATAACTAGCATATATCAATTATTCCTCAGTCGGCACCGCCTGGCTGTTGGACGCGATAACGAATGGCGCGTATACAACCGCTGCCAACAGAATAACGATGATCTGAGTAATAGCCGCGCCCACATTACCACCGGAGCAGAGGAACGCCATAAGTCCTGGCGGTGTGGTCCACGGAGCGTTAACAACCATCCTGCCGCAGAATCCGATAGTGGTCATAAAATACCCGAAGATGTTGGAAACCGCCGGAGCGATCATAAAAGGAATCGCCAGAATGGGATTCATAACAATGGGAAGACCAAAGGTCAGCGGCTCGTTAATATTGAAAATCCCGCAGGGAACAGCCAGCTTGGCGATAGCCCTGTAATCCTCTCTCTTCGAAAATAAGAAGATCGCGATCAGAAGTCCACCCGTGATACCGGCACCGGTTACAGTACCGAAGCAGCTCATAAACGGTGTGCTGATAATGTTGGGGATAGCTTCGCCCGCGGCATACGCTGCCTCATTCTCAGCAAAAGCGGCCAGAAGAATAGGATCGTAAATACCCTTCAGTGTCTGTGTTCCGTGGATACCGAAAATCCACAGCACATCGGTCATGAATACCAGCACAACATATCCAACCCAGCTTGTCATAACATTAGAAAGTGGTGTCTGGATAAACTTAATGATGGCTTCCGGAACAGTCATCTTGGTAACAGTTGTGAACAGAAGACCAAAACCAGCTACAAGGAATACTGTCACACAGCTTGGGAACAAAACGCTGAAAGACTTAGCCACATTAGACGGAACGCTCTCAGGCATCTTGATGTCAAGTTTTCCGCTGGATACCAGCCTGCAATAGATCTCTGCGGATACCAGAGCCGCGACCATGGCCACGAACAGACCTCTGGCACTTGTCACTTCATTGGTCAGAACGTTACTTACGGTCAGAACCTCACCGGACTGAGCGGTCACGGTAGTGGTTGTCTTAACCAGAGCGATGTAGCAGGCCAGAGCCGTGATGGGCAGAGACCAGTCATGCTGTCCCATACCCTCTCCAAGTTCCATGGAGATCAGGATACAGGCACCGATAGCCAACATGTTCATGGTACCCCAGTTAGCGGCATCAAACATAGGTTTTAACGCGCCCAGCCAGGACATGCCCGGAAGATTAGCTATGCTGACATATCCGGGTGTAGTGTTGCAGACGATATTAGAAAATAATGTACAGAATGAACCCACAATAATGATAGGCAGCAGTGTGGTGAAGCCGTCTTTAATTGCGCTTATATGCCTCTGAGTCTGAAGCTTTGTCGCAAAAAGAAGAAAGCCATTCATCATTTTCTCTTTCATGGTGAACCCTCCTAAGTTTTCGTTACCCGGTGCGCGCGCTCACAGGTCGGTCATTTCGACTGTTTAACATCATAACATATGAAAAAGCGGAACTCCATATCAACTTTTTCCATTTTAGAAGTGGAACCTTTTTCCCTTTGCCCTTTGTTTCCTCCGTTATTATGCCTGTTTTTAGAAGAATTATCTCGTCCTGTTTTGTCTAAAACACACATGTTCCATTAGTACCTCTCTGCTAACCCTTGGAAATTATGTCCACTTTCATAATGGAAAAACTGGTAATGGAGTTTCGTCTTTGCCTTCCATTATAATAGAAGTATCATTTCAAGCAGAATACGATTATGGAGGTAACGCAATGGCAAAAAGAAGATTCCCTGAAGGTTTCCTGTGGGGCGGCGCCACTGCCGCCAATCAGGTGGAGGGCGGCTGGAACGAAGGCGGCAAAGGCTGGTCTGTGTCTGACTGTGCCAGGGCCCATTTCGACACGGACGTGACAAATTACAAGGCGCACAACACCGTCACCACCGCTGACATTGAGGAAGCCATGGCACACCCGGAGGATGAGGTCTACTATCCCAAGCGTCATGCCAGTGATTTCTATCATCATTATAAAGAAGATATCAAGCTGTTCGGCGAGATGGGCTTTAAAGTATACCGCATGTCCATCGCCTGGTCCCGTATTTTCCCCAACGGAGACGATGAGACTCCCAATGAGGAGGGCCTGGCATTCTATGACGCTGTATTTGACGAGTGCAGAAAGTACGGCATAGAGCCTCTGGTAACCATGTCCCACTACGAGCCGCCGCTGAATCTGGTACTCAAATACAATGGCTGGTACTCCAGGGAAGTCATCGGCATGTTTACAAAATTCGTGGAAACCATCTGCACGCGGTATAAAGACAAGGTAAAATATTGGCTCACCTTTAATGAAGTGGACTCCATGATCCGCCATCCCTACACCACCGGCGGCCTGATTGAGGACCGTTTCCCGGGCAAGAACTTTGAGGAAGTCATCTTCCAGGCCATGCACCATCAGTTCGTGGCTTCCGCCCTGGCTACCAAGATCTGCCACGAGATCATCCCCGGCTCCATGGTAGGCTGTATGCTGACCAAACTGACCTACTATCCATACACCTGCAAACCAGAGGATGTGCTGGAAGCACAGCAGATGATGAGAAGCACCTACTGCTACAGCGACACTCAGGTGTTCGGCGAATATCCCGCCTACCTGCTGTCCCGCTTTAAGAACAAAGGCATCAACATCGTGAAAGAAACCGGGGACGATGAGATCATGAAGGCCTACCCCGTTGATTTCGTGTCCTTCTCCTACTATATGTCCTCCTGCGCCGCGCACAATCCTGACGGACTGGACACCGCGGCCGGCAACACCATCACCGCTGTGAAGAACCCCCACTTAAAGTCCTCCGACTGGGGCTGGCAGATCGATCCTACGGGTCTGCGTATCTCTATGGTAGACCTGTACGACCGCTACCGCAAACCTCTGTTCATTGTGGAGAACGGTCTGGGAGCAAAGGACGTGCTGAAAGAGGATGGCACCATTGATGACCAGTACCGCATTGATTACTTTGATGTTCATTTCAAAGCCATGCTGGATGCCATTGAGTATGACGGCGTAGAGTGCCTGGGCTATACCTCTTGGGGCTGCATCGACATTGTGTCTGAGTCCACCAAGCAGATGTCCAAGCGCTACGGCTTCATCTATGTGGACTGCGATGACTATGGCAAGGGAACTTACAAGAGGATCCCCAAGAAATCTTTCCACTGGTACAAGAAGGTTATTGAGACTAACGGCGAATGCCTGTTTGAATAGGACGGCAATTCAGTAAGGGAGGTCTCCCCCCTACCTCGCCGTGCTGGGGCGGGGCCGCGCAAACGGCCACATTTCCCTTCCGCCCCGTGTACATAAAAACAGCTCCGGCTATTGGGGGCCGGAGCCGAGGCGGGTTGGAGAAGAAAGGTCTCAGGGATAGGGCCCTGGGATTGGGTTATATCTCTTCTTCAACCTGCTGTTCCATCTTAAGGAGAAGATGTTTGAGAGTCTCATATGTGGAAGTCCGGATGAGTTCCCTCATGCTGGCTCCGTCCAACAGAAGCTTGGCTGTAACCTGATAGAATTTCTGGACATCAAAATTTTCATAATTGGCCACAGATACCAGGAAGATCACCTGGATCATGCTGTCCGGATCATCCTGGGTCCACAAAATCGGCTCATCCAAAACCGCCACGCACACAAAGGGACTCTTTCCCATAACCTCTATGGGGTGAGGCATGGCCACGGAGTTGCCGAAAGCGGTTTTGGCCAGAACCTCTCTGGCCCGGACAGAATCTAAAAATTCCTTTGGCACCAGTCCCCGTTCGTACACAAATCCGCAGAGTGTCCTCAGTGCCTCATCTTTATCCCCGAACTTCATATGGGGCAAAAACAGATCCTTGGGATAAATATCCAGCACAGGGCTGTCGGTCTTGCCCATAAGAGTTCTTTTTACCGCCTGTACATCAGAATTCTTCAGGAAATACTCTACCTCCTGGATGGGAACCGGAACCTTCACAGGGATAGGCACTGTGGTGAATATATAGTCGATATCCGTAAAATCCTGTTCTTGTATCCTCCCCACATCACAAACGCTGATCTTATTGATATAAGGGCCAAATTCTGTTTTGTACCGATACAAAAGCAGCTGGGCGCTGCCCTTTCCCGACGCGCACACCAGCAGTATATTCTTTTTGGCGATCTCCGTCTTTTTCCGCTCCAGCGCCAACGCGAACAAAAGGGCAATGTAGCCGATCTCATCTTCCTTCACGATCTTGTGATATTTGTGATTCAGTATCACACAGGATGTTGTGGCCATGCTGTAGGCCAGAGAATACCTCTCCCGGATGTCCCTAAGCAGTGGGTTGGTCAGCTTCATGTCATGCTGGAGACGGACTACCAGGGGCACAAGATGCTGACTTAAAGACATACGCAGCTCCAAGTCATCCCGAAAATCAAATTTAAAGGCATCATACACTGCCGAGAGCATAAATCCCACCAGATCGCTGATCTCCTGGCTGATGATCAGATTCCCCTCAGTCTCCTCCGCGGCAGTGGTATTGATCAGCATCTTCTTGCCTTCCAAGTGAATGGCGATATATCCGATCTCGCTGTCCGGAAAATCCACCAGAAACTTTTCTTTGATCTTTCCCAAAATATCCTCAGCTATCCGGTAAGTCTTTTTATCCCGTATCTTGTCTGATTCACTTTCCATCATAGGAACATAATGCCCGCCCCTCATACGCAGTATCGCGATCTGGATATGTAATACCAGGTTTTGAAAAGCCACGCTGGAAATGTCAAAACTGTATCTGGAAAGACAGTTCTGTACACACTGATGGATCCACTGAATCTCTTCCGTCACATCCTGATCTCCATCCAGCTTTTCCGACAACTGAACTTTTCTCGCCACATATCCGGCAATACACAGCCGTCGGTCAAACTCCCTTCCCTCAACCCGGATCCCATAATTAGGCTTCCTCTGAAGACACAGATGGTACTCCTTCAGCAGATTCTCCACCTCTTTCAGATTGCCGGTCAGGGTCTTCTTGGAAATGTAAAGCATCTCGCTGAGCTCGTCCAACTTTACATATCCGTCTGTGTTCAAAAGATATTCCAGGAGATACTCAACCCTCTCTTCTGACGAGTTGGGAATCCCTGATTCCTGAAGCTCCTTCTTCTGCATCATTGCTTCCAGTTCTTTCCGTCTCTCCGTGTCCTCAACCACCAGACGGTAGCCTGTTCCATGCTTTGACTCCACATAAACGCCAAAATCACTTAACAGCTCATTCAGGTTTTTCAGCTGATTGCGCACCGTCTTGCTGCTGACACCAAGGCTTTCTCCCAAAGCCTCCGCTGTCTGATATTCATGTTCTGACAGCATTCGATAAATATCGCCCATCTGTCTGCTAACCATGTACAATCTCCATTCTTGATTGTCAATAGCACCTGCTATGACTTATTTATGATAGATCCCAACGCTCATAGCAAGTATCATTATAACAAAATACATCCTTATATCCAAGTATTAATTTTATTTTTTAAAGTTTTTACCGCTTTTCCTCCACTCTTTTTCCAATTCTTTAACATTTTCGATAGTCTCATGAATATACCTGGCCACTTTCTCACAGGGAACCCTGTCTTCAAACATCTCAAAGGCTGACTCCTTTTTGGTCTTCTGGGTGCCTTTGATCTCTCCCCTGGCTTCTCCCTTGGCGATTCCCTGGTCGTACGCGATATCATGTGGAAAAATGAGAACTTTACCACCCATAGAAATAACTCCTTTCCTGATTCGGTGTTCTTTTTGGGCAACATGGTTCACTAACAGATCTATAAGTGTCTTTAATTCCGCGGCATCATACTGGCTGAGAATCCCTTGCTGTTGTAATGTCAGTAAATGGGCATATATCCGGCGATATTCCTCTTTCAATTGCTCTAACCGTTCATCGTCTTTATTGATATCATGGAGGGAATCCTCATATCTTACGATGTAATAGGGAAGCAGGCACAGAAGGTTTTTTACGAAAATGTCATCCAGTGTGTAATTGCGCGTTTTTATAATAGGCGTTTTGTAGGATACGGCATTTCCGTCCGGGAAGTTGACATGAACAGTCAGAAGATCCGGTGTCGTTTCCTTGTGGCGGAGATAGATCACACATGAATGAGGATAATTTATGGTGTATTCCATTTCATCTTTTTGGGCGTGTTTTATGGCTATGAGAAAATCATACTCAATCATCCGGATCGCCATGGTCCCGTCGGGGCTGCTTTGACATTCCAAATGGTAGTATTTGTCTCGTATCCGTATATAGGAATCCGAGATTATTTTGTCCGCCGCGCTGTCCATGTGCTCATTTTGCAGTGGGGTTACTGGTTCGCTTTCTGGATAGCTTTCTTTGAACACTTCGTTGACTAATGGTATTAATAAATGGGGCATTCGATCTACAATGGTCCGCCATATATCGTCATATGGTGTGTTGTATGTTAGGGTGGATGAATCATGGCTGGGCATGATGGGGCCTTTCCCGTGACTCTCCTTTTTTATTGTATGGGATTTTTTTGGGGATTTCAACTGGTTTTTTAGGGGGGAGAGATAATGAGGGGATTATTGTTGCTGCTCAGACAGCAATGTTGTTGGTTCATGGGGGGCATGGGGACGTAATTGTATATGAGCATATTAATCGTCCGCGGTGATGGGGCATATGCTTTGGGCACATAACGATACTGGCCCATGACAAATCGGTGGGGTGATTCGTTATGGAGGGAGAGAGCCTTCTGTCTGAGTCCAAAGCCGCTGATGGAAAATCTCCGCCTGACTAATACCGGACACTATACAAACGCGGCCGTGCTCTTGTTCATCAAAGACCACGACAAGCGGCAGCTTGGTTCATATAACAAGATTGGCTTCTTTGATAATGTCCAAACATGTATCTCGGCCATATACCCCCTCTATTGCTAATGTATATTACTTAGCGGGTCTCATTGGAAGTTGGGGATGCGGCATCAAAAAAATTTGTCAGGCATGTAAGGAACATGGCTCTCCCTACCAGAAGATACAATTCATAGCATCTGAAGACCGAATCACGCGCACCTCGCTTGATATGGTGACTGAGAAGGTGACTGAGAAGGTGACTGAGAGGTGATTGAGGCGGAACAGAAACTTTTATCATTGTTACTCGAAGATCCTGTCTGCACTTACGCTGTCCTGACAGAAAAGCTGGGTGTGAGCTGTAAAACAATTTTTTGAGAATTAAACCTCTTAAAGGCAAAGGTATCCTCCAACGAGTTGGATCTGATATAAAAGGTTATTGGCAAATCAAGAATAGAAAGTAAGGGGGCAAATGGAAATCTCCATGGGAAGTGTTCTCTTTTGTTAAGAGACGCTTTCAAAGCCTCTGAATTTCTCTGTTTTGCGCAAACTCAGAACATATCAGACCTTTAAAGCAGTCAGAATACCGCCCGGAAATTCCTGGGATATTTGTTCATCTACATGAACAGAAAATGCTTTTGGGGGAAATACTTATTGCTAAAGATTGGCTATTTATTCATATTTTTCTGGGATAATGCAGATATGTGTTGTCCACCGTTTGCAAAGAAAAGGGCAGTACTTTTGGGTACTTTGGATAAATGATCTTTAGTGTCAAAAGTACTGCCTCTTTTAGATTATACTTTGGAATATTGAAAATTTCATGGCTAAATTTATGTGATTAGTTTTCTTCGCTTTGGCTACGGAATACAGGGTAGGAGGTGAGAAGGACGCCGCTGGTCTGGGAGGTTTTGCTTTCATATGTATCATCAGGAGTTTTTACTTTATGTACACATTTTACACGATAATAATAATCTGTCTGTAATCCATGAACTTCAAACTCTGCATATCCATATGTTAACTCTCCATCTGGTTCATCAGCAGCATCAAATTCATACGTATATGTCTTCACATCAGTCCAACTACCTGAACTTGCGCTCTTTCTCTTTTGTAAAGTAATCGTTAAACTCGCCCACTTAACTGAATTATATGATGTAAAATCCGCATAAATACTTAAAACACCTTCTCCTTCATTAGTTACTTCTGATATTCCCGTAGCCAAATACCTACTTCTAGGCTCTATTATAATTTCAGAATCTTCCGCAAAAGCAACGCTAGTTCCTAGTATTGTCAACACTAAAAACAAAGCAATTACTCTCATTGTTTTTTTCATAAATAGAATCCTCCTTAAAAACTTTCATTTTTCATATGGTTTTATACCACCAACAATTTGCTTAAATAATTCTTCATTAATAATTCCATGTAAAAAGAAATACTGATTTCCATTTATAGCCCAACTGCTAATCTCTATATTCCCATCTTCTAATATCTTTTGGTATAAAGTTATTTCTTCTTCTAAATATTCATTGTAAACCTTTTCAAATTCTTTCATATCCGAAACATAACTAAGTGAACTTGGCCTATCATTTAAACCCTGATAAAAAAATAGTTTATCCTGACCAGCAGTAAACTCCATCATGCCTTTTCTCTTTAAAAGTGTAAATTTGTAAAAAGTCATTTCTTTTGGCAGATAAGATAGCTCTAGTGCTTCTATACCCAATTCCTTTTCTATCTGCTCATATGCCATTCTCTCTTCAGTTTTGCTATCTATAACCAGATTACCTTCATTATTATCAAACACTACTACATTATCTAAATTAACCTCTTCTCGCATCTCATACGTATAATACCTCTTCGCCCCAACCCACATACTGCCACCAATCACCATTGCGCCCAGAACTGCGGCGGCTGCCAACATCTTGACCATTTTGCGTACATTGTTTTTTTTGTGGTGTGAAGGTTTGGCATCCAACTCTTCTTCAACTCGGTCCATAATTTTTTGGAGTTCTCCGACCGGAGCTTTGGGTAGGTTGGCCTGGGAGATAGATGCTTTTATGGCCTCCAACTCTTTTGCCCGCTGCTGGTCGGTTCGGTTGAAAGACTCTGCCACTTTCTGGTCTATGGGATTATTTTCCAAATACTCTTGACTTTCTCTCCTCACAGGTCACCTCGCACATTTGATCTCTAAAATTTTGAGATTTTTTAATTACTGGTCACTCAACAACTGGTCATCCATTGATCAGTTATGGGGCATCGCATAAAACGGGCAATTCTGGCTGTCCATCACCGCAGGTGACTTTAATGACAGGCAGGGTTACATTGGCGGGCCTGTTTGTGAACAGTAACATTTTTTATAACACTTCAGATAGGTCTGTGCTTTCACCACGCTGACCCTACGACAATGTGGCAGTCGCAAGCCGCCGGTCTATCGCCACAGGCGGTTTTAAATGGCCAGATGCCGTGACAGCTCATCGGGTATCTGAACTATCACCCATTCATTACCTCTCTGAATGTTTTCTTTTGTACTTAGGTCTTGACTTTTTAAAGTGATTGTTTAGTATATATTATAGCAATACGGCTACCCTAAGTGGGTAAGCTTTTATAAATTGGAGGCAGTGTCTTATGAAAAAGATCATCCTGACCGGCGGTGGTACTGCCGGACATGTAACACCCAACCTGGCCCTGATTCCTTCTCTTCAGGAACTGGGATACGAGATCCGCTACATCGGTTCCTATCAGGGGATGGAGAGAAAGCTCATTGAAAATGCCGGAATCCCTTATGACGGGATTTCTTCTGGAAAACTGCGCCGGTATTTTGACCCAAAAAATTTCTCAGACCCATTCCGCGTGATAAAAGGCTATGGGGAGGCCCTAAGGCTCCTGAAAAAATATAAGCCTGATGTCATCTTTTCCAAAGGCGGTTTTGTGGCTGTCCCTGTGGTCCTGGCAGCAAAGCTCTGCCGCATCCCAACCATTATCCATGAATCTGACATGACCCCGGGACTGGCCAACAAGCTGTGCATCCCTTCTGCCAGAAAAGTGTGCTGCAATTTCCCGGAAACACTGTCCTATCTTCCCCAGGAGAAAGCGGTTCTCACCGGCTCTCCTATCCGGGCGGAGCTTCTCCAGGGCGACCGGCTGTCTGGTCTGCAGTATTCTCATCTGGCTGCCGATAAACCGGTTATTCTGGTCATCGGCGGAAGTCTTGGTTCTGTAGCTGTCAACACGGCGGTTCGAAAACTGCTGCCCCGCCTGCTGCCTGAATATCAGGTGGTACATATCTGCGGGAAGGGCAATCTGGACGAAAGCCTGATCGGTTCCAAAGGATATGTACAGTATGAATATGTTGACGCTCCTCTTAAGCATCTGTTCGCTGCCGCCGACTTGGTGGTGTCCAGGGCTGGCGCCAACTCTATATGTGAGATTCTGGCGCTGCGCAAGCCTAACATCCTGATCCCTCTGTCCGCCGCTGCCAGCCGGGGCGATCAAATCCTAAATGCCGCGTCGTTTGAAAAGCAGGGCTTCAGTACGGTTCTGGAAGAAGAATCCATAACCGACGACAGCCTGTACAAGGCCATATCGGACACTTACCAGAACAGAGCCGGGTTTATCCACGCGATGGAACAGAGCCACTTGAACAATGCCGTGCAAACCATCACAGATCTTATCGAAGAATGCGCTGCTCACGGAAACTGACCTGTCTTTATAAGCTCCTTTTTCAAGTGCTTCCTGATTCTGGATATCCGCATCCTGCATGTGGGACTGCTGATATCCAGAATCTCGCATACTTCCTCTACACTTCTTCCCTCAATCATGTAGAGGACGGCCACCTGACTCAGTTTCGGCCTCATCGCCATTATGCATTCCCGGATCTTTTGCAGTTCCTCCCGCAAAATCAGGGTATCACAGATATCATGTCTCATCTGATACCGCAGGATATGATATTCCATAATGGGATCCTCCGCGTCTATGCTGGTTTCGCCCTTCCGCGTTAATCTTCGGAAATAATCAATACAGCGGTTTTCGAAGATCTTCATCAACGCGCCTTTTATCTGAGACTCGTTCCACCTGAGAGCCTTCTTTCCGTAATACCGCATAAATGAGAAAAACGTATCCTGAATAATGTCGTCAACTTCACATTCCGGCAATCCATTCTTAAATGCCATGAAACGGAATATGCCCTGATACTCTTCGTACAGCGCCTGCAACAAATCGTTCTGTTCTTGCTGCATGGTATTCTCCTAATTTGCCTGTCAATTCCCGGAAAACCGCCAGACATGGTTCTTCAGTTCCCGTTTCGCGGCACACCCACATGTACAAACCCTGCTGATTCTGGTGTCCGCTGTTCTCAACGTTTTCTCGCTTTGCTTATATGAGAGAAATCGGACTCACATCCGGGCAGTTACTTCCTCAACTATCTGTTCCGCTTCTTCCGGATCCACCGAACCCGGTTTCCAGGCAACCATCTCCGGTCCGCCCTCATATCGGGGAATGATATGCATATGAAAATGTTTTACCGTCTGCCCAGCGGCTTCCCCATTGTTCTGCACCAGATTGAACCCAGCGCATCCCAGGCCGCTTTTCATGGCTTTTCCCAGCTTCGCCGCAAGGCCCAGAACTCTGGTCCCCACAGCCTCATCCAACTCACAAAGATCCTGATAATGCTGTTTAGGCAGGATCAGGGCATGCCCCTTAGAAGCCGGACCGGCATCTAAGATCACCTTAAAATCATCATCCTCGTATAAAGCCGCCGCCGGGATCACTCCATTCGCGATTTTGCAGAAAATACAATCATCTCTCACCATACCATACACTCTCCTCTTTATTTTTTGGCTTTCGGTACAAAACCGCTCCCATAACCACTCCCAGCAAAAGGCCTGCCACATGGGCCACATTGTTAACTCCGCTGCTGGTAAATCCGTGATACAGGGAGAACGCCGCCAGAATGCCCAGCTGTCTTGTGCTTAAGTCCTCCAGACGCCCTCTGTTGACGGCCACCACATACAGGAGCCCTCCCACCACTCCGAAGATCGCTCCGGAAGCTCCCGCGGAGACAGCGTAACTGCCTTCCATTAAATTCACACACATGGAAGCCACATTCGCGCCAACGCCGCATACCAGATAAAAAACCGCGTACTTGACCTTTCCCAGGGCCCGCTCTAAGTTATCTCCCAGGACAAACAACAGCAGCATGTTGTTTACCAGGTGCTGGATCCCGAAATGCATGAAAACAGCTGTCACAAGCCGCCAGTACTCTTTGTGGTACAAAACCGCGGGCTCAAACAAAGCCCCGTGGAAGATCATAAATTCTGTATTCTCCGTAGAGCCCCGGGTCTCCAGAAACAAAAACCAAAGCACATTGACCGCTATGATCATGAAATTTACATAAGCGGTTTTACGGTATTTTTCAACACCCATAAAATTCTCCTTCTGTCTTATGTAACCTCATTCTAACATAGCTTTCTGAATTTGTTAAGGTTTTATTTCAGCCGGAACTTAAGGTCCGCGATGGTGATCTCGTCCCCTGGGGCTACTGATACAGTCTCATTGGCGTTGAGACATTGTCCATTAACATAAGTGCCATTGTCCGAGTTCAGATCCGTAATACAATACCCGCCTTCTGTCTCGTCTATCCTGACATGAAGAAAACTGACCGTATTTCTGGACAGAACATAATCACAGATTCCCTCCCGCCTTCCAATGATAAAGGGGTAATAAGGTATGGGAATCTGCCCGCTTCCGTCTTCACTCACCAGGCCGCGCACAGTTTTCGTCTCCTCCTGATCCCATAAGAGCACGGTTTTCTTGTCCTCTGTATCCGCGGCAATAGACACATCAATTTCCTGGGACTTTTCCTCCCGGAACTCCTCGAAGATGGACTGCCACTGACCTGGCTGGATATTTTGTGGTGGTGTGCGGGGATTCGCAGCTGTTTCTCTGCTTAACGGTTGGCCGGATAATTCGCTGCTACAAGATGTCTGATTATAAGAAGTATGATTGTAAAATGTATGAGTACTTGATGTATGGTTTTGAGATGAGAGTCTGTGGAATAACGTGATTTCAGGCAGGCCATGATTGTCTCTGACGCAAAGAAAGATCCCTGCCGCCAAAACCAGGATATCAGCCAGCATCATCCACACTCCGTATTTCCAGAGAACGGAAACCCCGAAAAAAAGGACAATTCCTGCCGTCAGCGCTGTTACAATTGCCGCCGGCGTCATGTACCAATACCATGGCCTTTTTTCAGGTGGACCCGCTGGAGGCGAATCTGGTCTGTCAAATCTGTTCGCTTCCCCTGACTCTATTTTCTCCTGTTTCATTGTCTCACATTCTCCGCTTATACCTGTAGACTCCACATTCGGACAATTTTCCTTCATGAGCCACCTAAGCAGATTGTCCAGCCCGTAATTTTCTTTCAGGCTCTCCCTGTAAAGCCCGTAAGTCAACACTACCGCCTCCCTGTCCTGGTGATCCACCTTTCCTAAAAGGAACTGGAGAAACAGGCTGAATTCATGGGGAAAATCCCCGGTCTTTCCGGGTATCAGACAGAGAAAGGGCTGATAATCATCTGGGTTCATATAGATATAATCCGGGTCCAGAAGGATCTGCTCCTCTGTCAGAAGATAATCTTCCATCCTTGTAAGAGTCCGGGCGATCCCCAGAAGCAGCCTCCGCATCTGGACCGCGTTAATGGTGCTTTTTTCTAAAAGACGGCTCAAGGGCTGCTTTGAAGTGATCTCATAGCAAAACTGGCTGCGGCTGTCTGTCCGCTTGATCCGGAACTTTAACAGTCCCTCTATGGTATTGCCGATCATCATTCGGGCCTCATATCCCTGATCCTGCATGTCCTCCACAGTGATCATCATATAATTCTGCCGCATTTCTCTTAAATATTGTACTTCCACGATCTTTTTCACCTCCCTCTTAGTCGTCTGGCTCAAAAATCGTTATGAGCCGCAGAGCCTCTTCCGGTTCATGTACCCCCGCGGTGATCGCTTTCTCCCATCCCGCTGTCTGGACATACCCTTCCACCTTCCCCGACTTCCGGGTCACCTGGCCATGGTCCAGGGATCTCTCCTGGTCCTCTTCCAGATAACGCAGCTGCTCCACCCTCCAGTGAAGCTTCATCACCCCTGTGGTCCTGGCGCATTGTCCATAGGCAGTTCGTATCAGGACCGCCAGGGCAATGATCACTGTGGCCATCACATAGGAAGCCTCCACGGTCAGGCTTGCGGGAGCCATGGCATGTTTTGTTCTTTCTTTTGCTCTTTCAAGACTTACTCTCATCACACGTTCCCCCCTCCTAGGCCAGTGTAAGCCATATTCCCACCGGCCAGACACAGGCCAGAAATGGGATGGTCTTTTTGCGCACATTCTTTCCGGATCTTATCCCTCCCATTACTGCCGCCATACTCCAGACCCAGCTCACCGCCAGCCCTCCCAGAAGCAGCAGCCAGATTTCTCCCGGAGCCAGATATCCGGCGCTTGCCAGAAAAAACAACCCGTCCCCTGTTCCTATGCCGCCTTCCGTGATCCTGTTTATTGCCAGCATCGCCGTTCCTGCCGCCAGCCCCAAAAGATGCCCCCCTATTCCCTCCCGAAATGCCGCGGCAATTCCGACCGAGGCGCAGGCTGCCAGAAGGCGGAGGGAAACCTCTCGGTTCCTCATATCTGACAGAGCCCCGGCAGTCAGGCAGGCCAGCCAAAAATACCGCATAACATCACCACCTTTTACTTTTTCCTGGAACAGTAGGAACAAGCTCCTAAATATTCCACTTCTGATTTCCACACCGCTTTCACATAAGCGCCAATAGCAGAGCAGGACGGGGAACTGTGATAATGACGCCCCGAAGGCATGATGTAGACCATAGCCCCTGCCGCTCCCCCGCACCTGGCGCAGGGACCGTAGCGGCTTCCTCCCTCATTCCGCCGGTACTCCACCTCCTCAAACGCCACAGCTGTCAGGTCATTGTGCAGGTAATGGCAGGTACGGCTCAAATGGTACCTGCTGCTGTTTTTCCCCACATACACAACCACATCCTTTTCCTCCCCGTCCGGGTCCTTGCTCTTCCCATCCTCCCCTACCCACGCTCTCCGAAAGCTTCGGTTGGTCTGTTTCACACTGTTTAGTCCAAACACAGAAAAGGGAAGCCGTATCTCGTAGTCCATCACCAGGTCCACAGTCTCTCCATCCTGTAAAAGGCTGGAACGCAAAAGAGAGAGCTGATGGACCGGCAGGTCTTCCAGCCTGGTTCTGACTGCCGCCTCCGCATAGGCATGTGCCGCCGCTGTGTTCCAGAAGCTGTCCTCATCCGTATACTTGGATAAATACGCCGCCTGTCCGATCTCCTCGCTGACATGCTCCCCCACAGCCTGCACCTGCCTGTGCACATCCAGGACCCTGAAGGGCATCATCAGGATCACGCCCCCAAAGAGAAATAAGGGCAGCACCAGCGCCGCCTCCACCGTCAAGCTGGCGGAGGCGGACAGGGATGCCCTCTTTCTGGCAATGGATTTTTTTATTTCATGGATTCGTACTTGGAGAGTCACGCTATGATTTTTCATTTTATTTGCCGCACAGAAAAAAGGCATCCTTCTCCACCTCCGCTTCGCTTTTTCATGGCCGTTCTCTCAATATGCCTTCCCCGCCGCCGCTTCCAGGGCATATCCTTTCTCCCCGTTTACCAGACGTTCCACAAAAGGCAGGGTAAAAAACACATGTTTTCCACTGGCCTTTCCCCTGATATCCACATAATAGGCACAATTTTTTATGAGAAATCCCGATTTTTCCAACCCAATGTTCATCTGCATCAGATCCAGCATCCTCATATGTTTCTCCTGTGGGTTTTCCTTGAGGAGCAGCAGCTTTAAATACCCTTCATAGGTAAATCCGCTGTCAAAGCTTTCTGGTCCTTTCCCCGCTCCTCTGTTCTTCCCCATCTCCAGAAGCCCCTCCAGGCTCATCCTCCACTCCCCGTTCTTTTTCCACAGAGGCACTTTTCCCCCAGACATCAGGATCCTTAAATCGGACACAGACTCCCCCATGGCCCAAACCCCCATGATCAGGCACGCCGCGATCTCCGCCAGAGGCGCAAGCCCCACGCCTCCTGTGATGGCGAGAGCCAGAGCTCTGGCTTCCTCCCGCTTTGCGGAATCTGACAAAATACGAATCAGGTTCAGTCCCTCTCTCACGGCAAACAGCTCTGCCACCGTCTTTTCTAAGTTTCCTCTGTCCGTCCCCTCACCTTGGAGGATATATTCCAGTTCATACCGGACAAGCTGCTCTCCCCCGCTCAATGCATTTGGGAAAAAATGTCCGCAGTACTCGTCTATGATAACCCGCTCCAAAAAAGAGTTACCCTTCTCCCCTCCGTTCTTTTCCGGGACTCCCACTGTTTTTGACGGAAACTGTCCCAAAGACAGCGCCCCGCTGGAAATCACCGTCCCCTCCGGCATCACAAGGCCCAGCAGGCCCGCTTCCATCATACTCTGGGCCTGCTCCAGAAGATTTCTCTTCTCCTTGTCTCCTGTGCCGTATTCTGTGGAAAGCTTGGTGGCTGTATACCCCTGGCTCCACATCAGGGCGGCAGCTGTCAGCACCGGCTCATCGTCGTCGTCATCATCGTCCTCTTCATAGTACGGTTCCTCCTCTTCCTCCTCAGAGCCATCTGGCGCCATGACCCTCACGGCCTCCCGTTTCGAAAGTGTCAGGCCGTTAGGCGGATCTTCTACATTCAAATCCGGACCTGTGCCGATGACCCGGTCTCCTATGCCGGGCGGCACCATCCCCTGCCCTCCCAGCAGCCGTTCCACAAGCTCCTCCACCTTTTCCAGCAATTCCAGATTCTTTTCTGTCACTTCTTCCTGGGTCTGGAATTCCTTATACCGCTCCCCGTCCTGGGCTATATAGGTATCGTAAGGGTTCCACTGTTTCTCGAAAAGCTCCCCCCGGTCCTCCTGGAGATCCGGCTTCACCTCATCAATCTTTTGCCGCGATTGTTGCTGCTTTTCCGCCAAGGCCCTGGCCTGTTTCCCGTATTTTTCCATAAGCTTGGGATAATCCTCCGCTGCCTTTCGGTACTCCTTCGCCGCCTTATCAAAGCTCTCCTCATCATCCTCGCTGAGGGCCTTCCAGATCTCATCCTTCTGTTTCTCCTGCTGCCGGACATTCTCCACCAGCTTCTCCACAGTCTTCTCCAGCTTCCGGACTTCCTTTTCCTGACTGTCATAGGTGCCGGCCAGAGAACCTGCTCCGGCACCTTCCGTCACATCCTTCAAAAGCTGCTCCCCATCCTCCGGGTTAATGACAAACTGGCTTACCATGGCATACTTCATATATTTCAGCACCTCTTCCGCCAGATAGTCTCCTCCGTTGTCAGCCATCCCTTTCAGGCTTGTCAGCTCCATGGATTCCAGCTTCATGGGATACCAGTTGTCAATGGAAAGATACTCATCCATGTAGTCCTCCAGGCTTTTGGTCAGATCCTCAGGCACCTCATACTCCAATGCCATGATCTGATACTTGTCCCACAGCTGGCGGTGGTAGCGGCTGAACAAGGTGTCCAGCCCGCTGTTAACCGCTGTTTGAAAATAGTACCTTGAACCCGCGGTCCTGGCGGATTCGATCATCACACAGAGAAGAGCTGCCACACTCAGCAGACACAAGCTGAGGAACACGGTAATTTCTCCTCTTGCTTTCATCAGTACACCTCTTTGCTCTGCTTCTGGATCTCCTTAAAGATCTCCTCTAAAAGGGTAGTGATCTGTTTCTTAAAAATGATCACCAGACCGATGAGGACCACCATGATCAGCACGATCTCTATGACCCCGATCCCGTCATCTTCCACCAAAAACGCTCTGATTTCTTTCTTCATCATAACTTTTCTCCTCCTTTATTTCATAACCATCATGGCCGGAACCATGATGATGACCATGACCACCGCAAGCATGAGGAACAGCGGGGCTAAGAGCTTTGTCTTTGCCTCCTCCCCCATGCGGCGGGCCGTGTGTTTTTGTTCCTCCCACGCGGTTGTCATCTCCTGCTCCAATAACTGGTTGAGATTTTTGGTCCCTGTTTTCCGGTTCTGCTCTAAAAGGCTGCTCAGCCTCATATAACACTGTAACTGACAGCGTTTGCCGAACTGGTTTAGGGCCGTGCCCTCCGGCACTCCGTACTGAATCTGCCCCAGGGTCAGAGCCATCTCCTCATAGGCGGGCCGGGGAGTGTCTGAGCCCCTTTTTTGTCTTTTTTCATAATTCTTCACCATCTGCTCCCAGGCCTTTTCCACGGTCAGCCCGGCTCCCAGGTATACCATCAGCTGATACACCACATCCGCGTAATCCAGAAGCAGAAGCTGTCCCCGTTCTTTTCTCTTTTTCTCTTCCCTGGCCTTCTCCTGGCCGGAAAAAAGCGCTGCCAAAATGACTCCCAGCACAGGCAGGATTAAGTAGTCCCTGTTCGGTATGTCCTTATAGCGGATCTGCTTTCCCTCATATTCCCGGGGCAGCTCCACATACGGATTTTCCGGGTATGCCATGTCTGCCTGGCGGATCTGTTCCTCCAGGGCCCAGGCCAATTGCTCCTTCTGGCCCCAAAGAGGCGGACAAACCCGGACCTCAAACCGTCCGTCCTTTTCCCGGATTCCGTCTGTCAGCGTCACATCAAGCCAGGTCCGGATCCCCTCCTTTGGAATATTCTCCGCCCGTATGCGCCCAAAGGAGTCCAAAACCTCCGGATCCCCGCTTCTCCACACAGCCCGGACTCCTTTGCCGTCAAACAAGGTCATCAGATCTAAATCTGATCGCACCTCCTCCAGGGATAGATTATCTCCCAGGATCATCTGGGGAAGCTCCTCCAAAAGCTCCGCGAACACGGTTTCGGCTTCCTCCCGGCTGTAAGCCATGGGCGAGATCTCCACCTCGCAGGCCACCGCCTCATCCCAGATCCCTTCTACCAGAAACTCATAGGTCTTTCCCTCCTCTCCATATCCCATGCGCTCCAGATATCCCTGGCCCACCTGGCTTCCGGCCTGCTCCATGTAAAACGCCAGTCCCCCCAGCGCCAGGCCTGCCAGGATACACAAAATCTGCTTTTTCCATTTTCCCGCCCACTTTCTCAGCATCCGTTCCCTCCTTCTAGGCCACCTTGATGTTCAGGATCTTCCGGGACAGATAACAGGACAAAAGGTACACGGCCAGGCAGCAGCTCATAACGATCTTTCCCATAGCAGTCTCGTACATTACCTGAAAAAACCCCGGGGAAGTCATGTCCACATACACGATCATCAAAAACGGTATGACGCTCATGACCTTCTGCTCAAACTGAACCGACGCGGTCATGGTGCGGATCTCCTCCTTCACCTGCCCCCGGTCCTCCATGATGGAGACTGTCCGGCAGATAATGGACACCAGCCTTCCCCCGCTGCGTTTGGCGATCTGAAAGATCTGGGAAAACCGCTCCGCCTCCTCAAGGCCGCTTCTGTCGGCAAAGCTTTGGAACACCTCCTCCACTGGCCGGTTCATCTTCAGCTCTCCCGCCATACGGGCAAATTCCCTGACAATCATCTCCCCCGGGCCATAGAGCTGTTCTAACTCACGGACGCTTACGGCCACCGCGTTCTCCACCGAATACCCGGCGCTTAAGGCTCCTGACATGATCTGGATGGCCTCCTTGAACTGACGCTCCAGCTTCCCAAGCTGCTCTTGTCTCCACTTTTTCTCATAGAGCACAGGATAAACGCACGCCGGAACCATAAACAGGGCAAACGCGGTCAGGCTCCGGTAACAGCTATAAGCCGCCGCCGCTGCCATGAGGATCCCCTGTCCCAAGGCCAGCAGCCTCCTTCTGGCTCCCATAGGCCCTACCGCCTCCGGAGTCTTATGAGGATTCCTCTGCCCTGCGAAGCTTCTCACGATTTTTAAGTTTTCCTTTTTCCCTAAGACATCCGCTTTCGAACTGATAGAGTTCATTAAGCTGGATCTCCCCTTCTTCATAATCATCTACCTCCACGATCCACAATACTCTTCTGCTCCTGTCCCCCACCCTCCCTAAGTGGATCAGAATATCCAGAGCTGACGCGATCTGGCTCCGGATGGCCGCCAGGGGCAGGTCCGCCCCCATGAGAACCATGGTCTCCAAACGGGCCAGCATATCCTTTGGGCTGTTGGCGTGGGCGCTGCTTAAGCCGCCGTCGTGGCCAGTGTTAAAGCTGTTCAATAGCTCCAAGGCCTCTTTCCCCCTGACCTCGCCCACAATGATCCTGTCCGGATTCATACGAAGAGATGCCCGTATGAGATCCCCGATGCCAATAACCCCCTCCCCCTGGGAATTGGCTGTCCTGGTTTCCAGGCGGACTAAGTTCTTTACCTGCTGAATCTGCAGTTCCGCCGAGTCCTCGATGGTGATCACCCTCTCATCCTGGGGAATATAAGCGGACAGCGCGTTCAAAAAAGTGGTCTTGCCGGAATTGGTTCCCCCGCTGATGAAGATGTTGTACCCGGCCTTTACCAGCCTTTTGAGAAACTGGGCTGCCTCCAGACTCACTGTCCCCGACTGGATGAGCATGTCCATGGTGATCTGCCTTGGAAATTTCCGGATGGTCACCACAGGTCCGTCTAAGGCAATCGGCGGCAGCACCACATGGACTCTGGAGCCGTCAGGAAGGCGGGCGTCGGCAATAGGCGACGCCACATTGACCGTACGGTTCACCAGGCTGACCATCTGCTGGATCATATCCTCCAACTGCTCTAAGGATTCAAATTCCTGATCCCACAGCTCCATGGCCCCCTTTCTCTCCACAAAAACCCGCCTTGGGCCATTGATCATCACCTCCGTGATATCCGGGTCGTCAATAAGCTGCTGCAAAATATCCAGCTTGCGGAAGGAGTTAAACAGAGCCGCTCTCAGCTCTATCCGCTCTTTCAGCGGAAGGTAGTCTTCCTCCCCCCTCTCCATGATCAGACGGTCAATGCGCTCATACAGCTCACTGTCACTGATGTCCCGGCTTCCGCTGACCTCCTGCCGGATCTTTTCCCGAAGCTCTTCCCGGATCCCCTTCCGCCTGGTTTCCCACTGATTTTTCCCTCCTGCCCTTTTTCCTCCGTAAGTTCTGCCCCGGTGCCGTCTCTGGCTGTTATCCTTTTTGGAAGCCAGTCTTTTGGGCTCTGCTTCGCCTCTCTTTACACTCATTTCCAGGGCACCCCCTTTAACAGATTCCGCACATAGTCCCCTAGCTCTCCCCACAAAAGCTGCTCCATATAGGAATCCACTCTGCCAAAATTGCTGTGATAGGGAAGCTTTACCCTGCGGATCCGGTCCTTTAGGTCCTCCCTTTTAGACACCTGCAGATATTTTTCAAATTCCTCCAGCTTGGCCGCTGAAACGCAGTCCTCTTTAACCGGCATAAAAATCACGTCGCAGTTATCCAGAACCGGAAGGATACCGCAGATGGTCTGTCCCATGTCCACCACCAGGTGCCCATATCCGCACTCCACCGCGATCTGTTCCACCAGAAGAGCCGCCTCTTCCCCGGTCAGCTGCTCCAAATCCTCCGGGTATTTTACCGGCGGGATGTAGTCCATGTCCTTCCATGTGTAGACCATGCTCCGAAGGCGCATTACTCCAAAATCATCCTGACGGAAAAAATACAGCACATCCGACAGATCCGCCCTGCACTCTCCCTCCAGCAGCCTGGTAAATCCGGCAAAAGGCTCAAAGCCCACATAGAGTACCTTCCCCTCCCTTGCCAACTGCTGACCCATAGTCAGTGCCAGGGAGGTCTTTAAACACCGGCTCACCGGCGAATAGATGCCAATGACCTTGGCCCTCTTTCCCACTGCCACAAGGAGGGGCTGGGGCTTCTCGCAGTAGTGGGCCATGACCTCCCGGATCACGCTGTCCGCGGACTGGTACTTGTAGACACTTGGGTGATCCTCGGCCGCGGGTACTACCTCCCCCTCCGCCAGGGTGACCACCGCCTTGGCTCCAACTTCCTCTGCCGCCTTCGCGGGGCTCCCGCCGCTCACCAGAAGAATCTCAATCGGGTGATGACGGGCATATTTCTTCAACTCCTCCAAGGAGGTAAAGGGTACCACTGTGAAGGGCACCTTCTCTTTCTGGTTCACCACATCGGCAAACCGCCGCGCATAGCTGGCATCTACGTCGTAGACTGCCATAATCTTGTCCATGACGCCTCCTTTCTATGGCCCGGACCCTGCCCCGGGTCCGGCGTTCCTGGTTTTTTGTGTGTGACGCGGTCCGGAACAAGTCAGCACAGAATACCCCTGACCACATACCACACACAGCCTCCCAGAAGGCACAGACCCAGCGGGATCACCGCCTCTTTTCCATCTCTCGACGCCTGATAGTAAGGCACCGCCTCTCTTGTCTGGAACAACCGCCTGATGTAGGCGAAAAAATAATTCAGACGCTGATATAGATTCCTGTATACCAGCATTTTCAGAAAAGCCAGAATGGCTCCAATGAAAAATCCATACAATATAACACCCGCGCTGACCGCAAAGCCCAGATACCCGGCCATCAGCGCCATCAGCTTCACATCCCCGGCCCCTATCATCCTCAGACGGAACAGGGGAAACCATATGGCGGTCACGGCAAGAAGCCGGATTATGTAAAGAACCGCCTGCCCCGCTCCCTGTCCTGCCGGAGCCAAACGCCATGTGAGCCACAGGCCCAATACACAGCCGCAGGCGCACCACCAGTTGGGAATCCTCTGTTCCCTGATATCATACAAGGCGCCTCCCAGCAACACCACTGCCAAAAGCCCTGTTTTTAAAAAAATAAACACTCCACCCCCCTGTCTTCCTCTGCGTAACATCACCGGAAACTCTGCTCGAAATGAGCGGTATAACCTGAGTAATATGCTTAAGCACTTATGAATTGTGCTGACTGTTACTTTATTATGCACCTTGTCCGGGAAAATGTCAAGGACTTTTTTTAGTTTCCCGCCGGGCCCGCGAACGTAACTGTTGACCATCTCCTGGTAAAATGGTAAAATAGAGGCAGATTCCATGTATAAAAATTCCATTTCCGCGGATAATACCTGTATCAAATTTTGGGAGATGACGATATGAGACATGGAAAGAAATTAAGCGCCGCTCTCACCAGATTCAGGGAACGGCAGGCCCTTCGGGCAGAGATCGAGCAGACGCGGCACAGCATTGATTCGGCCAGGAATCATTTTGAACAGGTGGTGGACCCTACGCTCATCGACTGCTACATCTATGAACTGAACGCGGCACAGCTGCGGTATCAGTTTCTCCTGCGCAGTTTTAAAAACCTGGAGGCAGAGGCGCGGTAATGCCTGACAACACAGCCGGGGGGCCGGTCGGGCATGGCACAAAACTTACGGAGGTAAAACTTTATGGCACGTAGCAAAAAGGAACCAGGGACCGGGTTTATCACTGAGACTGACCGGTATCTCTTCGGGGAGGGAACCCACTATGAGATCTATGAAAAGTTAGGCGCGCATCCAAAAACCTACCGCAGGAAAGAGGGCATGTACTTTGCTGTCTGGGCCCCTCACGCCCAGGCGGTCAGCGTTGTGGGGGATTTCAATGAGTGGAATCCCGACGCCACACCCATGGAGGCCCTGGGCACATCCGGCATCTATGAAGCCTTTGTCCCGGGCCTGGGCACAGGACAGCTGTACAAATACGCCATCACCACACAGGAGGGGAAAGTACTGTTCAAGGCAGACCCCTATGCCTTTGAGGCGGAATACCGCCCGGGAACCGCGTCTGTAACCGCTGACATTTCCGGCTTTGCCTGGAAAGACGACGCCTGGATGCGCAAGAGAAAGGAGACCGATCTTCTCACCTCCCCTCTGTCCATCTATGAGGTACACTTAGGCTCCTGGAAAAAGCAGAACCGGGAAGAAAAGGACGGGTTCTACACCTACATAGAGGCAGCCCACGAGCTGGCAGACTATGTGAAGGATATGGGCTACACCCATGTGGAGCTCATGGGCATAGCGGAGCATCCATTTGACGGCTCCTGGGGCTACCAGGTTACCGGCTACTACGCCCCCACTTCCCGCTATGGAACCGCCAAGGACTTTATGTATTTTGTCAACTACATGCACAAGAAGGGCATCGGCGTCATCCTGGACTGGGTTCCCGCCCATTTCCCCAGAGATGCCCACGGGCTTGCGGATTTTGACGGCCAGCCGGTGTACGAATACGCGGACTCCAGGAAGGGAGAGCACCCGGACTGGGGCACCAAGGTGTTTGATTACGAGAAGCACGAGGTATCCAATTTCCTTATCTCCAATGCCCTTTACTGGATCGAACAGTACCACATCGATGGCCTTCGGGTGGATGCCGTGGCATCCATGCTGTATTTGGACTACGGACGCTCCGGCGGCAACTGGCTTCCCAACAAGTACGGGGAGAACAAGAATTTAGAAGCCATTGAGTTTTTCAAGCACCTCAACAGCATTGTGGAAAAGCGCTGTGAAGGGGCCATGATCATTGCCGAGGAATCCACCGCGTGGCCTTTGGTCACGGGCACGCCGGAGGACGGAGGACTGGGCTTTAAATTCAAGTGGAATATGGGCTGGATGCACGACTTTTTGGAGTACATGAAGCTTGACCCCTATTTCCGCAAATTCAACCACAACAAGATGACATTCGGCATGACCTACGCCACCAGCGAGAACTTTATCCTGGTTCTGTCCCACGACGAGGTGGTTCACTTAAAATGCTCCATGATCAACAAGATGCCGGGCCTTGACGATGATAAGTTCGCCAACTTAAAGGTGGGCTACACTTTCATGATGGGCCATCCGGGCAAGAAGCTTCTGTTCATGGGACAAGATTTCGGACAGCTCCACGAGTGGGATGAGAAGGTCTCCTTAGACTGGTATCTGGCCGAGGAACCGCTCCACAAGGACCTTCAGAATTATTTCCGGGACCTGCTCCACCTGTACAAAAAATATCCATCCATGTACAGCTTAGACTATGACTGGGATGGCTTCCAGTGGATCAACGCCAATGACGGGGACCGCAGCATCTTCAGCTTTATCCGCCGCAATCCAACAGGCAAGCAGAATCTGCTGTTTATCTGCAACTTCACCCCCGTGGCCAGACCTGACTATCGGGTAGGTGTCCCCAAGAGAGGCAGCTTCTCCCTGCTGTTAGACCAGACCCATGGCCTTTATAAGCCAGGGGATGACAAGGTAATCTACCGCTCCACCAAGTCCGAGTGCGACGGACAGCCGTTCTCCTTCGCGTACCCTCTTGCCGCCTACGGAACCGCCATCTTCCGGTTCTGACCCGGCCCGCCATATAGACAGACAAAGCCCCGGAAACTGTCCTGCCACAGATCCGGGGCTGTTTTGGTTTCTCATAGCCCATGGACAAACCAGCTTTCCCGGTGCCCCCTCAGCCGCTTTCAGTCTGACAGCACCGGAAAGCCCACCTGGGCTTTGAATAAGTCTCCGTCAATGTACAAATCAAAGGTGCCTCCCTGAAGCAGGGTAAGGCTCTTCGCGATGGAGAGTCCCAAGCCGCTTCCATCGGTTGTCCTGGCCACATCCCCCCGGACAAATCGCTCTGTCAGCTCGTCCGCATTGATGTTCAGGGGATTTTGGGACACATTTTTTATGGTAAAATACGCGTACCCGTTTTTCTTCTCCAGGTCCACGTACACCCGGCTGTGCTCCATGGCGTATTTGAAGGTATTGTTGTACAGATTTTCCAGCACCCTCCACAGCCGCCTTCCGTCAGCGGCAATGAGGATGGTCTCCGGGGGAAGGGAGGCCACCAGCTCCAGATGGCGGAGTCCGAATTTCTCCTCAAATTCCCCGTTGGTCTGGTGAATCATTTCCACCAGGTCGATGTTTGCCATCTCAAGCTTTAAATTTCCTGAACTGGCTTTTGACGCTTCCACAAGGTCCTCGGTAAGGGTCTTAAGGCGCTGGGATTTCTGATCAAGAACCTCCAGATACCGCTGGATCTTTTCATCTGGGAGCTTTTCCCGTTTCAAAAGATCCACATAATTGATAATAGAGGTGAGAGGCGTCTTGATGTCATGGGACACATTGGTGATCAGGTCCGCCTTGAGGCGCTCGCTCTTTACCTTTTCCTGAAGAGCCGTCTCCAGCCCGTCTCCCAAATTGTTCAGGGTCTGGGCCAGCCCCGCGCCTTTTCCGGAAAATCCCAAGGTATCGATCTTGTAGCTGGTGTCTCCCTCTGACATTTTGAAAATGGCGTAAGAGATCTTTTCTGTCTCAGCGGACCGGCGGTACAGCAGCAGAAAGGTCCACACCTGGAAAAACACCAGAACCGCGGCCGGGATCAGGTACACAAAAGGCACGGGGAGAAGCTCCCGATTCCCATACAGATAATAGATGGCATAGATAAGTGCCCCGTTCCCCCCCAGATACCCGAGAAAACAGGCGGTCATCTCCACAGGAAATGAGGCATTGTTCAACGCGGCGACACACCAGCGCCAGCCTCGGCAGGCCAGTGAGTTGTGCCACAGGACCCGGGCCTTGTACTGTCTCAGAAGGCTGAAGCCCTCCACAAGGCCTACCAGGTAAGCGGTTGTCCACCGGGTTATGACCACAAAAAAGTTCCTGTGCCTCTCATCCAGAAGCAGGTTGGCGAGCTTACCCCCCGCCTTGCCTGTCACCACATGACAAAACCACAGGCACAACAGACACAGGACAACGCCGCACTCCACGGGGATCCCGTCAAAATGCGCCAGAGCCACAACAGAGCGGTCCAGGGTCTCATAGCCGGACAGGTAGCTCAAACAGGCCAAAGTCACCAGAAGTCCCGCCGCGCCAATGGCAAACAAAAGCAGGCCGGTAATGTAGTTTACCCTGACCCTGGTGTAGGCGTCGTGGGCTCTGGAATAAGGGTCCGTGTTGGGATATCTTGTGTTTAGCCCCAGAACAATATAGTAATCATTGTTGCCGTACAGGTTATAATTTTCCAGTTCAGAGGTAATATTCCCGGGAATATACTTTAAATTCGTATCAATCAAAATCGAGTCGCCGGACAGGTACAGATAACGTCCAAACCCCATTAAGTCCTCCACAAGGTACTGTTCAGCGTTGGTGTAAAGACGCTCCTGCCCCATCCCATCCATATAAGATACCCGGAAATACAGGTTGGAAGGGCGGTCCATGTAGTTGTACTGAATCTGATAATATTCCCCCAAAATAGTCAAAACCTCAACCGCCAGTTCTTCCCTGGTCGCGTAGGCATCCCCTGGTTCCGTATAGTGCTCGGAGGCATGGGGGTCATAGGTCTTCCACTCAATAAGGGGAATCGCGGCGTTCTGCGTATCCCTCTCATGAACCGCGGGGCCTCCCGCCACCTCAAAAGTGTCTGTCAGGTAATATCCCCGGCTCTTTGCCTCCCGGATCATATCATTGAGGGTATAGATCATGGATTTTCCAGAACTGAATGTGACGCAGACCATGTCTTTATTGTAGTCCAGTTTCCCGTCTGTCTCAAACAGGTCCTTGTATTTCACATATTTAAAGATCATCTCCACATCCGCTTCCAGCTGCTCCGTAAACGGGAGTGTGTCCGCGTAGGACTCCTCCCTGATCCACCTGATTCCCCTTCCATAATTTTCATTAAAATAGATAAAGGAAATCCCCCAGAGAAACAGCATGAGAAAAGCGGCGTGGAGAAGCAGTAAAAACTGTTTTTTTAAACTTACCGGCCAGATGTCTTTCTTCATAGACAGCTCCTACTGCTTCTCGATCTTGTAGCCCACTCCCCACACCACCTTGAGATAGCGGGGCTCCCTGGGATTGATCTCAATCTTTTCCCGAATGTGCCGGATATGTACCGCTACGGTGTTGTCCGCTCCAATGGCCTCCTCGTTCCAGATCTGCTCATAGATCTCGTCGATGGAAAATACCTTTCCCGCGTTTTTCACCAGAAGCAGAAGGATATTATACTCGATGGGGGTCAGCTTAATGGGATCTCCATCCACAAATACCTCTTTGTTGTCGTCGTGGATCAGAAGCCCACCGCACTTGTACACATTCTCCGCGTTCTGCTGGGACAAATTGCCAAGCTGGGTATAACGGCGGATATGGGACTTGACCCTGGCCACCAGCTCCAGTGGGTTAAACGGCTTTGTGATATAATCGTCAGCCCCTATGTTCAGCCCCAGGATCTTGTCATTGTCCTCTGACTTGGCAGACAGGATGATAATCGGTATGCTGCTGTTCTCCCGCACCTTCAAAGTAGTCCTTATGCCGTCCAGCCCAGGCATCATCACGTCCACGATCATCAAATCCACCTGGTTTACCTCCAGAAGCTCCAGGGCCTCAAAGCCGTCATAAGCCTTGATCACCTGAAACCCTTCCCCTGTCAGATAGATATCGATAGCTTCCACGATCTGTTTATCGTCATCACATACCAAAATAGTCTGCATAAAAATACTTCCTTCCTCTGCATATAGAAACAGTATACAACGGAAGACAGGAAAAAGGTAGGGGGATTTTTATTAAAATTTCAGGTCAAGCTGTAATAATAATACTTACATCTGTCTCAACAGATTCACCATCTCAATGGCAGACAGGGCACAGTCATAGCCCTTGTTGCCTGCCTTGCTCCCTGCCCTGGCGATGGCCTGCTCGATATTCTCGGTGGTGATGACCCCAAACAACACCGGAACCCCTGTGGACAGTCCCACCTGGGCCACTCCCTTGGACACCTCATTGCACACATAGTCGTAGTGGGTGGTATCCCCCCGGATGACAGCGCCTACACAGATCACCGCGTCATATTTGCCGGATTTGGCCATCCTGGCGGCTACCACCGGGATCTCAAAAGCGCCCGGCACCCAGGCCGCCGTGATGTTGTCCTCCTCAACACCATGGCGGACAAGACCGTCCACAGCCCCTCCCAGCAGCTTGTTCACAATGATCTCATTAAATCTGGCGGCCACGATCCCCACCTTAAGCCCCTCCGGGGCGACTACTTTTCCTTCCAGCACATTGATCTCTTTCATATAATTTTCCTCCTGATTTTTTCTCATACCCGGATCTTCTCAAAGATATGGCCCATTTTCTCCTGCTTTGTCTTCATATAATAAGCGTCATACTGCTGAGGAGGGATCTCAATGGGTACCCGCTCCAAAATGGTCAGGCCAAATCCCCCCAACCCGTAAACCTTCTCCGGGTTGTTGGTGAGAAGACGCAGGGATTTCACTCCCAGGTCTGACAGAATCTGGGCTCCCACCCAGTATTCCCGAAGATCTGGCGCGAATCCAAGGCTTATATTGGCCTCCACGGTGTCCATGCCCTGCTCCTGAAGCGTATAGGCCTTCAGCTTGTTGATCAGGCCGATTCCCCGCCCCTCCTGGCGCATATACAGGATGACGCCCCGTCCTTCCTCCTCCACCATCCCCATGGCTGTCTGGAGCTGGCTGCCGCAGTCGCACCGCAGGGAACCAAAGGTGTCTCCTGTAAGGCACTCGGAATGCACCCTGCACAAAATCCCTTCCCCGTCGCCGATATCTCCTTTCACCAAAGCCACATGGTGCTCGCCTGTGATGTCATTGACATACCCGTATATCTGAAAGTGACCGTATTTGGTGGGCATGTCGGCACAGGCCTCCCGCGCCACATGCTTTTCGTGGATACGGCAGTAATTCTGCAAGTCCTTGATGGTGATGAATTTCAGCCCGTACTCTCTGGCTAAGTCCCACAGGTGGGGAGTCCTCATCATGGTGCCGTCGTCTTCCATGATCTCACAGCACACGCCACACTCCTCAAGTCCCGCGAGACGCATGAGGTCCACCGTGGCTTCTGTGTGTCCGCCCCGCACAAGAACCCCGCCCTTTCTGGCGATCAGGGGAAATACATGGCCGGGCCTTCTGAGTTCCTCCGGCCTGGTGGTTTCGTCCACGCATTTCATAATGGTAAAGGATCTCTCTGCAGCTGAGATCCCTGTGTCCGTATCCACATGGTCAATGGACACCGTAAACGCGGTGCTGTGGTTGTCGGTATTCTCCGCCACCATGGGAGGAAGCCCCAGCCTGGAGGCCAGAGCCCCGCTCATAGGCGTGCAGATCAGTCCCTTGGCGTGACACGCCATAAAATTAATATTGTCCTGTGTGGCAAACCTGGCCCCGCAGATCAGATCCCCCTCATTTTCCCGGTCCGGGTCATCGGTCACCAGGATCATTTTTCCGGCCCTCAAGTCGTCAAGGGCCTCCTCAATGGTATTGTAAACCTCACTCATTAATCTCTGCTCCTTCTCTTTATAGACAATCAATATCCAAATCAATGGGCCAGCTACAGATATTCCCGCAAAAATTCCATGGTGATCCCGCCTGACGGCGGTTCTTCTTCCCCGCGGTCATGGTTGGCCATTCTCCCGTAAGCCCCCAGGAGCCTCTCCACATATTTCCCCACCACGTCATTTTCCAGGTTCACTTTTCCTCCAGGTCCTTTTTTCAGCAGGGTAGTCTCCTCCCCTGTGTGGGGTATTACTGATACCTGAAAATCATGGTCTGACACCGCTGCCACCGTCAGACTGACACCGTCAACGCACACAGAGCCTTTTTCCACGATGAGTCTGAGGAGACTTTGGTCCGCCTCCACGGTGATCCAGACCGCGTTTTCCTCCCTCCTGTAGCTTTTGATAACCCCTGTGCCGTCGATATGGCCGGATACTATGTGACCTCCGAACCTTCCGTCCGCGGCCATGGCTCTCTCAAGATTGACCCGGTCCCCTCTGTGAAGCTGCCCTAAATCGCAGCGCCGCAGAGTCTCCGCCATAATATCTGCCGTAAAGCCGTCTCTCTCAAGAGATACCACGGTCAGACAGACCCCGTTGACCGCGATGCTGTCCCCGATCCTGGTGCCTTCCAGAACCTTCGCCGCTTCTATGGAAATTTTCCCGGAACCGCCTGTCAGAGACACGGACCGGATCCTGCCTGTCTCCTCTATGATCCCTGTAAACATCCAGATCCTCACCTCCCCTTTCTCATTTATTCCATTACATGTATCAGCCTTCCCCGCGGGGCAGAATATCTGCCGTCAGGCCCGTAAAGGCTCAACCTTATACTCCATCAGGATATCCTCCCCGATCCGGGAAATTTTCTCAAGCTTCAGCCCTATGGCCTGCTCCGGGGTTTCCACTCCAACCCCTTCCACCCCGGACCTGGCCTGGGCTCCCCCGAAAATCTTGGGGGCCATAAACACCTTCACCTCCTGGACGATTCCGGCTCTCAGGGCGCTGTCATTTAGGTCCGCTCCCCCTTCCAGCAGGATGCTGTCCAGCCCCTGACCGCCAAGATATTCCATGAGCCGCCTTAAATCCACCTGTCCCTTACTGTCAGGCAGAGAGACAATCTCCAACCCCATGCCCTTAAGCCTGGAAGCCTTTTCCTCCATCTCCCTGGTCATTTTCCCGCAGACCGCCAGGGTCCGGTACTCTCCGGCGGTGCGGCAGATCCGGCTGTCCTCCGGAATTCTCAGGCAGCTGTCACAGATGATCCGCACAGGACTTTTTTTCCCTTCCAGGCGGACATTCAGCATGGGATCATCCGCCAACACGGTTCCAATACCTGCCATGATCCCCATATAATCATGCCGCATCTGGTGAACCATGGCCCTGGACTCCTCTCCGGTGATCCATCGGGAGGCCCCTGTCCTGGTGGCAATCTTTCCGTCCGCGGTCATGGCATACTTCATGACCACATAGGGAGTTTTGGTGGTAATGTAGTGAAAAAACACAGGGTTCAGCTGGTCGCATTCTTCTCTCATAAAATCCTCCACCACCTCCACGCCTGCCTGCCTCAGTATAGCAATCCCCTTTCCAGCCACCTTGGGGTTGGGATCTCTCGAACCGATTACGACCCTGGCAATCTTCTGTTCCAGGATGGCCTGGGTGCAGGGCGGCGTTCTCCCGTAGTGACAGCATGGTTCCAAAGTCACATAAAGATCCGCCCCCTCCCCGCTCTGGGTCAGTCTGCCTATGGCATCGCGCTCCGCGTGGAGTTCTCCGCACCTGGCATGATACCCTTCTCCGATAATCTTTCCGTCTTTTACGATCACCGCCCCCACCATGGGATTGGGGTTGGTCCAGCCTCTCCCTTTCCCGGCCAGGGAAATGGCTCTCTCCATATAGTCTTTGTCTGTCATCCGCTGTCCTCCGCTCTCCAGAGGCATAGATTTGGTGTCATGGGGAAAATGGGGAAAACTCCCTGAGATGTAAAAAGCTCTGAAACGGGAAAACATCCCATCTCAGAGCCTATATCCTGATTCCGCGGCAAATATTACCGCTATCCTGATCATCTTCTTCCATCCAGACTGTACTGTCGGCCCCGGAATCTCACCGGATCTGCCTTTCGGCTCGCGGGCTTTACCGCCGGTAGGGACTTGCACCCTGCCCTGAAGATCTTTATTGATTTATCTATGGCCTATTATAATACCATTATCCTGTGTTGTAAAGAGTTATTTGAATCTTTCCGAAGTTAGTTGAAATAAAGCTTTCATCAAATGGTAAAACATG